>JBDTRV010000081.1:0-8356 GCA_039931475.1 Burkholderiales bacterium
GTAACGGCCGAAAAACCTCATAAAACTCGGCACGGCCCGCGCCCGGTTCCTCGGCTGCGGGCACACCAAGGCGATGCGGCGGCCGCCGGCGGGGCGCCTCAGACTTCCGCCAGCAAACGCTCGATCAACTGGTGCAGCTTGGCGAAGTCGGGCGCGCCGACATAGCGCTTGACGATCTCGCCGCGCTTGTCGACGATGTAAGTGGTGGGCGTCAGTTCCACCTTGCCCCAGGCGTTGGCGACCGCGCCGGTGTTGTCGATCGCCACCTTGAACGGCAGCTTGCGGCTTTCGGCGAAGTTGACCACGTAGGCCGGCGGGTCGTAGCTCATCGCCACCGCCAGCGTGTCGAAACCCTTGCTTTTGTACTTGTTGTAGGTAGCGACGATCTCGGGCATCTCCGCCACGCAGGTTGTGCAACTGGTGGCCCAGAAGTTGACCAAGGTGACCTTGCCCTTCATGTCCGCCGTCGTTTGCTTGCTGCCATCGAGCAGTACGAAGGTCGACGCCGGAGCCGGCCCGCCCGGGCTGCTCCACAGGAACGCGCCGGCCGCAGCCGCGACGACCACCGCGAGAAGCGCAAGATAGAGGGGTTTTTTCATGACAGGAGAGGTCGATGCAACGTCGTGAGTTTAGTTCCGGGTCCATCATCGCGCTCGCCTTGGGCCTTTTGCCCGCCGCAGCGCGCGCGCAGCCGCTGGCGAGCCTGAGCAGCGGAGAAGCGACGCAAGGGCTCAAGGCCGCGCTGGAACAGGGCGCGATCAGCGCAGTCAACCTGCTCGGCAAGCCGGGCGGTTTCCTCGAAAACCCGAAGGTGCGCATTCCGCTGCCCGGCTACCTGGAAGACGCGGCGGGGCTGCTGCGCATGACGGGCCTGGGCGGGCGGCTGGATGAACTCGTCACCGCCATGAACCGCGCGGCCGAGCAGGCGGTGCCGATGGCCAAGGACATGCTAGTCGATGCCGCCAAATCGATGAGCGTGACCGATGCGAAAAACGTGCTGACCGGCGGCGAAACCTCCGTCACCGACTACTTCGCGAAGAAAACGCGCGCGCCGCTTTTCAAGGAGTTCTTGCCGGTAGCCGCGCGCGCCACCGAAAACGTGGGCGCCGCATCGCTGTACAACCAGGTCGCGGGCAAGGCCGCGGGCTTCAACCTGGTCAAGGCCGAAGACGCGAAGATCGAAGGCTACGTGGCAAACAAGGCGCTCGACGGCCTGTTCCTGATGATCGGCGAGGAAGAAAAAAAGCTGCGCGCCAATCCGCTCGGTGCGAGCAGCGATTTATTGCGCAAGGTTTTCGGTTCCCTGAAGTAGCCGGCCGGGCAAGCAATCAAGCGGCCCTCAAAGCGCCGCGCAATCGAGCAGCACCTGCGTGAGCTCCCCGGGCGCACTGATCATCGGGCCGTGCCCAGTTTTCAGCTCGACCACACGCGAGCCCGGCAGCCAGGCGCCGCCCCAGAACTTCGGATCGACCACCCGCGGGCGGATCGCATCGATGGTTGCCAGCATGGGTGCGGTGCAGCTCACGAAAGTACGGGGGATCGCGGCAACCCGCTCAGGGTCGAATTCGAGCGCGGCTTCGTAGCTGTGGCCCGGGTGCCGGGTCTGGCGCCGCTTCACCCATTCGTACTGATCGCCGGACAGGCCGAACACGATCGGATCGGGCGGCGGGAACGAGAAGTCGAGCGATTCCGCCGCCGCACCGAGCCGCTGTTCGCGAGTCGCCCTCGAATGGGTGCCGCTCCAGCTTTCGCCGGGCTTGGGCACGACCGCATCAACATAGACCAGGTGCCGGATGCGGTCCGGCATCCGGTCCGCAATGGCGGTGCCGATCATGCCCGCGTACGAATGCACGGCGAGCACCACGGATTCCAGTTCTTCCGCTTCGATCGTGGCCATCACATCGGCGATGTGCGTCTCGAGCGTGATCTCCGGCGACAACAGATGAGCCCGTTCGCCGACGCCGGTCAACGTCGGCGCGAACGCGCGATGGCCAGCGCGGATCAGCGCGGCAGTCACGCCGCGCCAGCACCAGCCGCCGTGCCAGGCACCGTGGACGAGCACGAAATCGGCCATGTCAGGGCGCTTCCTTCAGATCGCCTTTTTCTCGCGCAGCGCGGCGAGTTGGCTGTCGTCGTAACCCAGCAAGTCGCGCAGCACCTCGTCGGTGTGCTGGCCGAGCATCGGCGGCGGAAGGCCATCTGCCGACTTCGCATCGCGCACCGGCGTTGCCGAGAGCTTGATCGGGCTGGCGACCAGCTTCACGCCGTCTTTCACCGGGTGTTGCCACTCGTTCGTCATGTTGCGATGCTGGATGTGCGGGTCGGCGAACACTTCCGCGAGGTTGTTGATTGCGCCGCAGGGCACCTTGGCCGCTTCCAGCGCCGCGAGCCAGTCGGCCTTGGTGCGGGTGCGAAAGATGTCTTCCAGCACCGGCACCAGTTCGGCCCTGAGCCGCACCCGGTCCTGGTTGCGCGCGAAGCGGGAACCCGCGCCCAGGTCCGGGCGGCCCGCGATCTCGCAAAAACGGTTGTACTGGCTGTCGTTGCCGACGGCCAGGATCATGAAATCGCGCTCTCCCTCGGGCTTGCCCGGCGCCGCCTTGACTTCGAACACCTGGTACGGCACCACGTTCTGATGCGCATTGCCCATGCGGCCCGGAACGTTGCCCGAAACCAGATAGTTCGCGGAGAGGTTCGCCAGCATCGCCACTTGCGTATCGAGCAGCGACATGTCTACATGCTGGCCTTCGCCGGTGCGCTCGGCGTGGCGCAGCGCCGCGAGAATGCCGACGGCCGAGTACATGCCGGTGAACAGGTCCGCCACCGCGACGCCGACCTTTTGCGGCCCGCCGCCCCGGTCGTCGCGATCGCCGGTAACGCTCATGAGGCCGCCGATGCCCTGGATCGCATAGTCGTAGCCGGCGCGATCCTTGTACGGGCCGTTCTGGCCGAAGCCGGTCACGCTGCAGTAGACGATCTTGGGGTTGACCTTCGAGATCGAGGCAAAGTCAAGGCCGTAGCGCGCCATGTCGCCGACCTTGAAATTCTCGATGAAAACGTCGCAGTGTTTCGCCAAGTCGCGGATCAGCGCCTGCCCTTCGGCCGTCGCGATGTCGCAGGTGATGGAGCGCTTGTTGCGGTTGCAGGCCAGGTAGTAGGCCGCTTCCTGCGTGTCGTTGCCATCGGCGTCCTGCAGGAATGGCGGACCCCAGGTGCGGGTGTCGTCGCCGCCGCCGGGGCGCTCGATCTTGAGCACGTCGGCGCCCAGATCGCCCAGCACCTGAGTGCACCAGGGGCCTGCGAGGATGCGCGAGAGGTCGAGGATGCGGACGCCATCAAGTGTGTTCATGGGTGTCATTCTGAACGCAATAGGTCAGGCCGAAACCATAATCGCGGGATGAGGCCGCCACTCAAGGATCTTCGTCCGCCATTCGTTCCAGCCATGCCGGCCGTACTCGCGGTGTTGTTCGCGGTGTGTGTCGGTGCGGCTGGGTGCAGCCCCACCTACAACTGGCGGGAAGTCGGGTTTGCAGATGCCGGGCTGGCGGGTCTGCTGCCGTGCAAGCCGGATCGCGCGGAAAAGCCGGTTGCGCTTTCAAACGCCGGCAATGTGACGCTCGAAATGATGGGGTGCGTGGCTGGCGGCGCCACCTTCACCTTGTCACATATTCATCTCGGCCCGGAAACCGAGACGGGGAATGCCCTCGATCCGCTGGTGCAGTGGCAGTCGGCGACCGCGGCGCGACTGAAGGTGCCACTATCGGGCGCCGAGGCTTTTGCGCCGCCGGGCGCTGCCGTCCTGCCGGGTTCGGTCAAGTTCACGTTCAACGCCCCTGGGCCGGACGGCAAGCCGTTGGCAATTCAAATCGCTTCGTTCATGCGGGCCGTGGGCGCCGGGCGCAGCGGGTTCGATCTGTTCCAGGCCGCGATTCACGGCGGCAGCGACGGCGCGAAGATCGACCCGGAAGCGGCCGACAACTTCTTTTCCAGCTTGCGACTGCGATGAACCGCGTTGTGGCGCGGGTCCGGGGGCGGCTGCCGCCGCTTTGGCGAGCGATTCGGACCGCATAATCGCTTGAGATGAACAGCTTCCTCATCATCGCGCACGCTCCGCTAGCCCATGCCTTTCGCCAGTGCGCGCTGCATGTGTTTCCGGACGTGGGCGATGTGATCTCAGCCCTCGACGTGCAGCCCAACGTGCCGCCCGATGAAAGCCTCGCCGCCGCGCGCATCGCCCTTGCCAATTCCGGCTCGCCGCGCACCCTGATCCTCACCGACGTGTTCGGCGCCACCCCGTGCAACGTCGCGCAGCAATTGGTGGACGGCCCCAACGTGCGCCTGATCGCTGGCGTCAATCTGCCGATGCTGCTGCGCGCCCTGAGCTACCGGGGAGAGGCGCTCGATGAGATGGTGCAGCGCGCGCTTGCCGGCGGCACTCAAGGCGTGATGCAGGTCGCGAACTCCGCGCCGCAGAACCAGACCCTACGCAGTCATGACGATCAAGACCACCGCGATCATCAGCAATAAGCTCGGCCTGCACGCGCGCGCCTCGGCCAAGCTCACCAAGCTCGCCGGCAGCTTCCCCTGTGAAGTCTGGCTGGCCAAGGGCGAGCGCCGCATCAACGCCAAAAGCATCATGGGCGTGATGATGCTGGCCGCCGGCATCGGCAGCGAAATCACCATCGAGACCAGCGGCGAGCGCGAGCAGGAGGCCATGGTGGCGTTGCTGGGGCTGATCAACGATAAATTTGGGGAGGGCGAGTGACCTTCAACATCCACGGCCTCCCCGTCGCCCGCGGCATCGCGATCGGCCGGGCCGTGCTGGTCGCCTCCAGCCGGGTTGACGTCGCCCACTACTTCATCGAGGCCGATCAGGTCGACGCCGAAATCGAACGGGTCCGCACCGCGCGCGATGCGGTGGTCGACGAGCTGCACCGCCTGCAGCACACCATCTCGCAGGGCAAATCCAAGGACACGCCGCCCGAGCTCACCGCGCTGCTCGACGTGCACCTGATGCTGCTTGCGGACGACGAGCTGACCGAGGGCGTCAAGCACTGGATCCGAGATCGCCTCTACAACGCCGAATGGGCGGTGACAACGCAGCTCGAGCAACTCGCGCGCCAGTTCGACGAGATGGAAGACGAATACCTGCGCGAGCGCAAGGCCGACCTGGAGCAGGTGGTGGAGCGGGTGCTCGGCTACATGAAAGGCGTGGCGCCGCCGATGGCGCAGCCGCCCCGGCGCGAGCCGGCCAAGCCACGCGAGCAGGACCTGCTGCTGGACGACACCATGGATGTGCCGCTGGTGCTGATCGCGCACGACCTGTCGCCGGCCGACATGCTCCAGTTCAAGCAAAGCGTGTTCGCCGGCTTCGTGACCGACGTGGGCGGCAAGACCTCCCACACCGCGATCGTCGCGCGCAGCCTGGACATTCCGGCCGTGGTCGGCGCGCGCACCGCGAGCCAGCTCGTGCGGCAGGACGACTGGGTCATCATCGACGGCGATTCGGGCGTGATGATCGTCGATCCGTCGCCGATCATCCTGGCCGAATACGGCTTCATGCAGCGTCAGGGCGAGCTCGAGCGCGGGCGGCTGGCGCGGCTCAAGCACACGCCTTCGCTCACGCTGGACGGTCAGCCGATCGAGCTTCTGGCCAACATCGAGCTGCCCGAGGACGCGGCGGCCGCGCTCAAGGCCGGCGCGGTCGGCGTGGGCTTGTTTCGCAGCGAATTTCTGTTCATGGGCCGCAGCAACGGCCTGCCGGACGAAGAGGAGCAATACCACGCCTATGTGCGCGCGGTCGACGGCATGGAGGGCTTGCCGGTCACGATCCGGACCATCGACGTCGGCGCCGACAAGCCGCTGGGCCGCGCGATGAAGGAAGAGGTGCACCTGAACCCATCGCTTGGCCTGCGCGCGATCCGCTGGAGCCTGGCCGACCCAGAAATGTTCCTGACCCAACTGCGCGCGATCCTGCGTGCCGCGGCGCATGGCAAGGTCAAGCTCCTGATCCCCATGCTCGCGCATGTGAGCGAAATCAAGCAGACGCTGGCGCTGCTCGATCAGGCGCGAGTCCAACTTGACGATCGCGCCATTCCGTACGGGCCGCTCAAGCTCGGCGCCATGATCGAAGTGCCAGCCGCCGCGCTCACCTTGAAGCTGTTCCTCAAGTACTTCGACTTCTTGTCGGTTGGCACTAACGATTTGATCCAGTACACCTTGGCGATCGACCGCGCCGACGAAACCGTGGCGCATCTGTACGACCCGACCCATCCGGCGATCCTGCGCTTGCTCGCTGACACCATCACCGAATGCCAGCGGCAAGGCAAGGAAGTGAGCGTCTGCGGCGAGATGGCCGGCGATGTGGCGATGACGAAACTGCTGCTGGGCCTGGGCCTTCGCAGCTTCTCGATGCACCCGTCGCGCATCCTCGCCGTCAAGCAAGAGGTGCTGCGCGCCGACACGCAGCGGCTCAAGGTCTGGGCCGATGAGGTGCTGCAGGCGGACGATCCGACGGCGTTGCTGGCCGCTTGAGGGGCGCTTCGCACCGGGGCGAGCGCGCCCAGCGATTCTGTTTTTGCGGGCCTGGACCGTCTTGTATATCCCGTATATACTTGCAGGTCTGTTGAAGGGAGCCTGCCATGCTGACCCGTGTTTTCAAGAGCGGCAATTCGCTTGCCATGCGGATTCCGAAAGAGTTGGGTTTCGTCGACGCCGCGCAGGACGTCGAGGTCGAGCGCGTCGGCAACACGCTCGTCGTTCGACCGGTGGAGCGCAAGACACTTGCTGATATCGGCGCCATCGTCGCGATGTTCAGCCCAAATTTCATGGCCGAAGGGCGCGAATTCCACGAAGAGTTCGAGCGGGACTGGGATTGGGGCAACGACTCGGAGGACGCCAAAACCTCCGAAGACAAGGGGCCAGGGAAGTAGTCGATGCGCTACATGCTCGACACGAACATCTGTGTCTATATCTTCAAACGTCATCCGCCCCAGGTCTTCGAGCGATTGCGATCGGTGCGCAAGGGCGACGCGGTGATGTCGGCGGTCACCTACGCGGAATTGCGCGCCGGCCTGGAAATGCAGATCGACCAGCGCCGGCAGGACGAGCATGTGCTCGGTCAGTTCATCGAGCGCGTTCCGGTCATGCCATTCGACGAAAACGCCGCCGGCCAGTTCGGCATCTTTCGCGCCGCGGTGAGGGCGCGCAACCGCAATGCGCTGGACCGCCTGATCGCCGCCCATGCGGTGAGCGTCGGCGCCATCCTCGTGACCAACAACGAGTCCGACTTCGCGGGCTACCCCGGTTTGACCGTGGAGGACTGGGCGGCCGGCGTCTGATGGACGAAGGTCAAGGCAATTTCACAACAAAATGTGCCCTTTCCGCATGTACCATGGGCGTTGCCAGCTACAACAAAGCTAGCAAATAGGAGCTCGAAGAATCATCGCCCCCGCATTCGTTTATCCGCGAACCGCTCGAACCATGCTGCCACCCGACCATCCCCAGCGCTTTGTGCTGGCCGAGGAATTTCACGCGCGGCCGCCGCAGCCGCTTTCAGCGCCGGCGCGCGCCTTTTATCTGGCGCTGCTGATCGGACCGGATGAACGGGAGCGTGAGTGGCGCCATCTCTGTGCGCTGTGCGACCGCCATGGGGTGGCCGCGCCGACGCAGGCGGCCACCCAGTTCAGCGCCGAGATGGGCACGATGAGAGTCAAGTGGGAGCGCCATGGCGAGTTTTCCGGCTATACGTTTTTTGCCGCCGGTTTGAGTCCCCGCCCGTTCAGCGAGCCGGTCGCCGCGCTGCTGCCGCCCGGGTGGGCCCAGCGCCTTCCGGGCGCCACCATCGCCTCCGCGCAGGCCGAAGTGATGCAGCTTGCGCCGGAACAGACGATCGACAACCTTTCCGACCACTTCGGCGCCAACACGGTCGTGGGCGCCGACGTGGCCGACGGTGCGGCGCGCGTCTACACCGATTTGCGGATCCACGGCGACGGTTTCTCGCGCTTCCTGGTCTGCAACCGGCGTTCGTCGGCGCGGCAGACTGGGCGCACGGTGCAACGCTTGTTCGAGATCGAGGCGTACCGCATGCTGGCGCTGCTGGCGTTGCCGATCGCGCGCCGGCAATGGCCCCGCTTGCTGGCAATTGAGCAATCCCTTGCCGCACTGACCGACCGGATCGCGGCGGACGGGGGCGACGACGAGGCGCTGCTGCATATGCTGACCAAGCTCGCCGCCGAAGTGGAAAGCGGCTTGGCGGCGAGCCAGTTCCGCTTCGAAGCGTGCGGCGCCTACCACCAGCTCGTGATCACGCGCATCGGTGAGTTGCGCGAGGAGCGCGTGCCAGGCATGCAAACCA
>JBDTRV010000082.1:0-8345 GCA_039931475.1 Burkholderiales bacterium
GGCGAAGCTTGCGAATTGCGGCCACTCGCCGCATCGCGATCAGCCCGAGGCGCTGATCGAGCGCATTTGCGCGTTCGTCGCGAGCCAGGGCTGAGAGGCAGCGCGGCAAACGCCGGGCAAGCACGCTGCCCTGCGGATTGCGACCCCGGCGCAGCGGCATGGGCGTGGCGCAGCTTCGTGGCGCGCCCATGCCGCTGCGCTGGCGCCGCGTCCGCGCGAACCTGCGCGTGACCGCGGCGCTGCCCGTTACCGGCCGCTATTTCGAGCCTAAATCCTCAGGCGCCGTGGCCGCATCAACGACCGACAGCGCCGTCATGTTCACGATGCGGCGCACGGTGGAACTGGGCGTCAGGATGTTGACCACGCTTGCCACGCCCAGCAGGATCGGCCCGACGGTGATGCCGTTGCCGCCCGTGGCCTTGAGCGCGTTGAACGTGATGTTGGCAGCGTCCAGCGACGGCATGATCAGCACGTTGGCCGCGTCCGACAAAGCGGAGTTCGGCCGGATCTCGGTCAAGCGCTGCTTAGACAGCGCGACGTCCGCATGCATCTCGCCATCGACTTCAAATTCGGGCTTGCCCTTGCGCAGCAACGCGAGCGCGCTTTGCATCTTGCGCGCGCTGGGAGAGTCGCTGCTGCCGAAGTTGCTGTGCGAGACCAGCGCGACTCTCGGCACGACCCCGAAGCGCCGCACCTCGGCGGCAGCCATGGTCGCGGCCTCGGCGATCTGCTCGGCCGTGGGGTCGTGGTTGACGAAGGTGTCGCAAATGAACACGTTGCTGTCGGGCAGCATGAGCAAGTTCATGGCGGACGCGCTGGTGGCACCCTTGCGCATTCCGATGGTCTCCTTGACGATGTCCAGATGCGGATGGAATTCGCTTGTCGTGCCGCACAGCATCGCGTCGGCACCACCGCGTTTGAGCAGTTGCGCCGCCTGACGGGTCGACGCGAACGTGGCCGTTTTCGCCTTGTCCTCGCCGCCTTCGATCTCCACCACCTCGACGTCGGTGCCGACGCGAATGCGCAGACCGAAGTCGGAAATGCGCTTTTCGATCGCGGCGCGCCGGCCCACCAGAATCGGTTTTGCCAGACCTTCGTCGACCACGATCTGCACCGCGCGCAGCACCCGCTCTTCCTCGCCTTCGGCATACACCACCCGCTTCGGGTCGCGCTGCGCGGCGTCGAACACCGGCTGCATGATCGTGCCGGAGTGGTAGACGTAACGACCGAGCGACTTGCGATACGCCTTCATGTCGGCAATCGGCCGGGTCGCGACGCCGGAATCCATGGCCGCCTGGGCCACGGCCGGCGCCACGTGCACGATCAGGCGCGGGTCGAACGGCTTGGGAATCAGATAGTCCTTGCCGAAGCGCAGACCCTCGGCACCGTAGGCCTTGGCGACCGACTCAGGGATTTCAGCGTGCGTCAGCTCGGCGATCGCGCGCACGCAGGCCAGCTTCATTTCCTCGTTGATCTCGCTCGCGCCGCAATCGAGCGCGCCGCGGAAGATGAACGGAAAACACAGGACGTTGTTGACCTGGTTCGGATAGTCGGAGCGGCCGGTGCCGATCAACACGTCGGGCCGGGCCGCGTGCGCGTCGTCCGGATTGATCTCGGGATCCGGATTGGCCATGGCGAGAATCAGCGGATCGCGCGCCATCTTCTTGACCATGTCGGGCTTCAGCACTCCCGCGGCGGACAAGCCGAGGAACACGTCGGCATCTTGAATCGCATCGCCCAAGGTGCGCGCGTCGGTGGTCTGGGCGTAGCGCGCCTTGCTCGCATCGAGTCCGCCGGGCCGGCCTTCGTAGATCACGCCCTTGCCGTCGCAGACGATGATCTTTTTCTTGTCGACGCCCAGGCTCACGGCAAGGTTCAGGCAGGAAATGGCGGCGGCGCCGGCGCCGGAACACACCAGCTTGATGTCGCCGATCTTCTTGTTCACGTGCTTCAGCGCGTTGAGCAGGGCGGCGGCCGCGATGATCGCCGTGCCGTGTTGGTCGTCATGGAACACCGGGATCTTCATGCGCTTCTTGAGCTCCTGCTCGATGTAGAAGCACTCGGGCGCCTTGATGTCCTCCAGGTTGATGCCACCGAAAGTGGGCTCCATGCGCGCCACGGTTTCGATGAACTTGTCGGGGTCGAGTTCGGCCAACTCGATGTCGAACACGTCGATGCCGGCGAACTTCTTGAACAGGCACCCCTTGCCTTCCATCACCGGCTTGCTCGCGAGCGGCCCGATGTTGCCCAGCCCGAGCACTGCGGTGCCGTTGGTGATCACGGCCACCAGATTGCCGCGCGATGTCAGTTCCTCGGCCTGTTTCGGGTCGGCATGGATCGCCATGCACGCATCGGCCACACCTGGGGAGTAGGCCAGCGACAGATCGCGCTGCGTGGCCATCGGCTTCGTCGGCTGCACCGAAATCTTGCCCGGCCTCGGGTGGCGGTGGTAGTCGAGAGCGCTTTCCTTCAGGTTTTTTTCCATGTCGTCTCCTAGTGTGGTTGCTCGAGCAGTGTTGCGTCGAAAATCTTAGCCGAAGCCGCGCGCGTGCCCGATGGGCAAGGGCAGCGGCTCTGTATTTCTCAAACAAATGTCCATTTGCGCTCGTCCCAGCTCGAAAGTTAGCTATTCATTTGTTAGCACAATTTTTTGTTTGCCTGCTCCGCGCCTCTCGGGCGCCGATGCGCGACGCGGGGGGTTTCCCTATCTAGCACCGCTCGGCGACGGGGCTATGCTGTGCCCATCGTTTCACGTGAGCTACAGGAGCCTTCAACCATGAAAAAACAGTTTCTCGCTTTCGCGGTGGCCGCGGCCGTCGCAGGCGGCGCCTTCGCGCAAGCCAATGACACGCTGGGCAAAATCAAGTCCTCGGGCGTGATCACCGTCGGCGTGCGCGATTCGTCGGTACCGCTTTCCTACACGGTGGGCGGCGGCAAATACGTCGGCTTCCATACCGAGGTGGGCGAGAACATCGTCGCCGACCTGCGCAAGCAGTTGAACATGCCAAATCTGGAGCTCAAGCACCAGCTCGTCACGTCTCAAAACCGCGTTCCGCTGATGCAAAACGGCACCGTCGACCTCGAATGCGGCTCGACCACGAACAACGAGGCGCGCGCAAAAGACGTGGCGTTTGCGAACACCACCTACATGGAAGGCGTGCGCATTGCCGTAAAGGCGGATTCGGGCATCAACAAGATTGAAGACCTGAAAGGTAAAAACGTCGCGACCACCACCGGCACCACGTCGGTGCAAACCTTGCGCCGCAATGAGCGAGCCGGCAACCTCGACTTCAAGGAGGTCTACGGAAAGGACCACGCCGACAGCTTTCTACTGCTCGAGTCCGGCCGCGCCGATGCGTTCGTGATGGACGGCTCGATCCTCGCGGGCAACATCTCGCGCTCGAAGAATCCGGACGCTTACAAAATCGTGGGCGAGGTACTCTCGGTGGAGCCAATCGCCTGCATGATGCGCAAGGACGACCCGGCTTTCAAGAAGGCGGTGAACGACAGCATCGCGCGCCAGGCCAAGGATGGCACTCTCGAAAAGCTGTACGACAAATGGTTCGTGCAGCCGATTCCGCCGACCAACACCAAGGTCGGCCTGCCGCTGACCGCGGAGACCAAAGACGCCTGGGAACACCCGAACGACAAGCCGATGGAGGCGTATCGTAAGTAACCGCCCTTGCCGCGCGATGGCGATGACAAGCTAGCGGCGACAAGCACCACGCCCGCCCCACCCGGCGGGCGTTTTTGATGAACACGCAATCCGGCCGGCGGCGGCGCGGTTGTCTCAAGGAGAAGCCCAGTGGCATTCGACTGGCAAGTGTTCTGCAAGGACACGCTCGAAGGCACGGTGTCCGCCACCTGCTTTGGCACCGGACGCGACCAGACGTACCTGGACTGGATGCTGTCGGCCTGGGGTTGGACGGTGTCCGTCTCGTTGATTTCCCTCTTCGTCGCGCTCGTTGTCGGCTCCGCGATCGGCATCATCCGCACCTTGCCGGACAGTCCGTGGCTTAACCGCCTTGGCAACGCCTGGGTCGAGCTGTTTCGCAACATACCGCTTCTGGTGCAGATTTTTCTCTGGTATCACGTGGTGCCGGCGTTGATCCCGCCGGCTCGCGACGTGAGCCCGTTCGTGCTCGTGGTGCTCGCCTTGGGCTTCTTCACCTCGGCTCGCATTGCCGAACAAGTGCGATCGGGCATTCAGGCATTGCCACGCGGCCAGCGCTATGCCGGCATGGCGGTGGGCTTTACCACCTGGCAGTACTACCGTTATGTGCTCCTGCCGATGGCGTATCGCATCATCCTCCCGCCGCTCACGAGCGAGACGATGAACATCTTCAAGAACTCGTCCGTTGCGTTCGCGGTGTCGATCGCCGAACTCACGCAGTTCGCGATGCAGGCCGGTGAGGAAACCTCGCGGCCGATCGAGGTGTACCTGGGCGTCACCATCCTCTACATCATCTCGGCGCTGCTGGTGAACCGGATCATGGCGTTCATCGAGAAAAGAGTGGGGGTGCCGGGCTACGTGGTGGCCGGCGGGGCGGGAGGTCACTGATGAACCTCGACTTTTCGTTCCTGAGCTGGGATGTCGTCAGCAACTACCTCCTGAAGGGCCTGTACTTCAGCCTGACGCTGACCGCGATCTCGACCCTCGGCGGCATCGTCTTCGGCACGCTGCTGGCGCTGATGCGCTTGTCGGGCAACAAGTGGCTCGACGTGCCGGCTGCCATCTACGTCAACGGCATGCGCAGCATCCCGCTGGTAATGGTGATCCTGTGGTTCTTCCTGCTGGTGCCGTTTTTGATCGGCCGGCCGGTCGGCGCGGAGTATTCGGCCATCATCACCTTCATCGCATTCGAGGCCGCGTATTTCAGCGAGATCATGCGGGCCGGCATCCAGTCGATCCCGCGCGGGCAGGTGTACGCGGCGCAGGCGGTTGGCATGACCTACGCGCAGAACATGAAGCTGGTGGTGCTGCCCCAGGCCTTTCGCAACATGCTGCCGGTGTTGCTGACGCAGACCATCATCCTGTTTCAGGACACGTCTCTCGTCTATGCGATCGGCGCGGGCGATCTGCTCAAAGGGTTCGTGACGGTCGGCTCGATCCTCGGCCGGCCAATCGAGGCCTACATCCTGGCTGCGATCGTGTACTTCGTGATCTGCTACGCGCTGTCGTGGCTGGTCAAGCAACTGCATAAAAGAATCGCCATCATCCGCTAGCGCAGTGCCTTGCGGCGGCAACTCTCAAGTCAAGGAAAGAACCCCATGGCCGAACACATGATCGAGATCAAGAACGTTTCCAAATGGTATGGCCCGGTGCAGGTGCTGACCGACTGCTCGGTCACAATCGACAAGGGCGACGTGGTGGTGGTCTGCGGCCCGTCGGGTTCGGGCAAGTCGACCTTGATCAAGACGGTGAACGCACTCGAGCCGTTCCAGAAAGGCGAGATCACCGTCAACGGCATCCCGTTGCACGACCCCAAGACCAACCTGCCCAAGCTGCGTTCCAAAGTCGGCATGGTGTTCCAGCACTTCGAGTTGTTCCCGCACCTTTCCGTCACCGAGAACCTCACGATCGCGCAGATCAAGGTGCTGAAGCGGTCGCCCGACGAAGCGAAGACCCGCGGCCTCAAGATGCTGGACCGCGTCGGGCTGATGGAGCACAAGGACAAGTTTCCGGGCCAGCTATCGGGCGGCCAGCAGCAGCGCGTCGCGATCGCACGCGCGCTGTCGATGGACCCGATCGTGATGCTGTTCGACGAACCGACCTCCGCGCTCGATCCCGAAATGGTCGGCGAAGTGCTCGACGTGATGGTGCTTTTGGCCAGCGAAGGCATGACGATGATGGTGGTCACGCACGAAATGGGCTTTGCGCGCAAGGTCGCCAACCGCGTGATCTTCATCGACGTGGGCGGCAAGATTCTGGAGGATTGCGCGAAAGAAGAATTCTTCGGCAACATCGAGGCTCGGCAGCCGAGAACCAAGGACTTTCTGAACAAGATCCTGCAGCACTGACAGGGTCAATTGCTGCACGAACGATAGCAGTAAATCCATACAGGCCGGGCGGAAACGGCCTGTTTTACATCAGACTATCCGTGGCGTCAGCGGGAAAACCCGCGTGCGGGAATGTCCGGTGCATGAAGCGCCCGCAGCGCCTCGTCAGCGCCGGTGCAGCGGCCTATCATCGTTTGCATGCTCGCCCCGTCAAGCCCACCCAGCGAACCTGCAGCGCCCCCTGTGGCACGCACCCTCACCGAGATGGACCACGTGCGCATCTTCAACCTTTTGCGGCGTGAGTCGGCGGCTGGCGCTTCCTCTTACAGCGCCATCGTCAACGTGATCGACACCGCCACATTGGTGCGCCCACAAGACGTCTCGCCCGACGTCGTGACCATGGAAAGCCGCTTCCTCGTCGCCAATCCAAACGGCCCGGACCGCAGCGAGCTGACTCTGTGCTGGCCGGCGGATGCCGATCCGGCGGCCGGCAAGCTCTCGATCCTCTCGCCCGTCGGCGCGAGCATGCTCGGCCTCAAAGTCGGTGATGTCGCGCGGTGGAGCACACCGGACGGCGAGCGTGGCGCGGCGACGATTCTGGAGGTGGTGTTTCAGCCCGAGGTGAACGGGGATTTCGTGGCTTGACTTGGCACGCAAGGCTGATTCATCGGGGAGATTCAGAGCAATTTGGGCGAGCACCTCGTGGCATTACGAAGTCCTCGCCCCTTGAAGCCAGACGACCCGGTGCGAAACCAGCGTGGAGCTTCATTTGCCCACGATTCACCGTTG
Organism: Burkholderiales bacterium; assembly: GCA_039931475.1. GTDB lineage: Bacteria > Pseudomonadota > Gammaproteobacteria > Burkholderiales > Burkholderiaceae_C > JBBPYC01. The sequence goes on from JBDTRV010000082.1 coordinate 6,790, forward strand.
AAGTTGCCGCCGCGCCGCCAATCTTTGCTACTTCTTCCGCGCCGCAATATCCTTCTCAGCCTGCGTCACCAAATCGGCCCCGATCTGCCCCTTCCACTTCTCATACACCGGCCGCGTCGCCTTGACGAACGCCTCGCGCTGCTCAGGCGAGAGCTCCGTCACCGTCACCCCCATCGCCTCGATCTCCTTGAGCAGCGGTTGGCCCGCCTCCACCAGCCCCTTGCGCGCAATAGCGATTTCCTGCTTGCCGGCGTCGAGCGCGGCCTGGCGCACTATTCCTTGGTCTTCCGGCGTCCAGCTTGCCCAGATGTCCTTGTTGACCACAAACACCAGCGGGTCGGCCACGTAGTGCCACATGGTCACGTACTTCTGGCCCACCGTTTGCAGTTTGGCAGCGGTGAAGATCGACATAGGATTCTCCTGCCCGTCGACCGCGCCGCTTGCGAACGCGGGTTGCGCGTCGGCCCAGCTCATCTGCGTCGGGTTCGCGCCGAGTGCCGTGAAGGTGTCGAGGAACAACGGTGAGCCGACCACGCGGATCTTCATGCCCTTCAGGTCCTCCGGCGTTTTGACGACGTGCTTCGAGTTGGTCAGCTCGCGATAGCCGTTCTCGCCCCACGCCAGCGGCACCACGCCGCCCTTGTCGATCGCCGCGAAAATCTGCTTGCCGACCTCGCCTTGCGTTAGCGCGTCGATCGCGACGTAGTCGGGCATCAGGAATGGCAGCGAAAACAGGTTCAATTGCTTGACCTGCGGCGACCAGTTGATGGTCGAGCCGACGGCCATGTCGATCACTCCCTGGCGCAGCGCTGAAAATTCCCGCGTCTGGTCGCCCTGGATCAGCGACACGCCCGGGTACAGCTTGATGTTGATGCGCCCGTTTGTGCGCTCCTTCACCAGATTGGCCCATATCTCTCCGCCCTTTCCCCACGGAAACGCGGTGCCGACGACGAGCGACATCTTGTATTCGTCTTTGTACTTGGCCTGCGCGGTCGCGAGCGTGGAAAGGCACAGCGCGGCACCGGCCAGCGAGAGCGTGAGGATCGAACGGGTTTTCATGATTTGCAGTCTCCTTCGTTAAAAATCAAACAACAACCAACACCATACCGAACTCGCCGCGAGCGGCCATGGCGGTAGCGCCACCCGCGAACAATGAAGTGACTCGGGCGCGGTCAAGCAGAAAGCGCAGGCTGCCTTGACCCAGCCGGACGCGCAGCCCGCCGCCCAAGTGCGCGCGAGAACCCCCATGCAAGGCGAGCGGAGCCCGGCGCGCGAGCTTCATCTCATCAATACCCGAGCTTCGTCGGCAGCCACAACGCCAGTTGCGGCCACACCATCACCGCGACGATCACGACGAACATCGCGCCGACCAGCCAGCGCACCCAGACCACCGTTTCGTCCATGCCTACTCTGGCGATGCGGCACGACACCATCAGGTTGACCGCGAGCGGCGGCGTGAACTGGCCCAATGCGACGAGCAACGTGAGCAGCACGCCGAACCAGACCGGATTCCACTGGTAGTGCTGCATGATCGGCCAGAGCAGCGGCACGAAGAT
>JBDTRV010000083.1:0-8298 GCA_039931475.1 Burkholderiales bacterium
GCGCGCGGCGCGACGATCCGAACTGCTGCAATTGCTGAAAGACCTGGGCGCGACGATCGAGACCGGCGCGTCGCCCTCGCCGGCCGCGCTCACGATAGTGGCGCCGCTGGGCTTCGACGTGACGACAGTGGCGGTGGTCGAGCGGCTCGATCCGATGCGCACCGTGGGCATCGACCTGCTGGTCGAAGACGCAGCAACGAAGCGCCGCGTGCTTGCCACCAATCCCGCGACGCGGGCCGACATGCGCGACGCTGCCCATGCGCTGTTCGCGCGCGATGGCAAGGCGGTGAGCGTGATCCGCGACAGTGGTGGGTTCGTTACGCAGCGGGTGGTGGCGACCATCGTCAACATCGCGTCCGACATCTGCCAGCAGCGCATCTGTTCGCCGGCCGACCTGGAGACGGCGGTCACCCTCGGCCTCGGCTACCCGCTCGGGCCGCTCGCGATGGGCGACCGCTGGGGGCCCGCCAACGTGCTCGAAGTGCTGTTCAACATGCAGACGGTTTACGGCGATCCACGTTACCGTCCCAGTCCGTGGTTGCGCCGGCGCGGCGCGATTGGTCTTAGCCTGTTGCATCTGGAGGACTGACCTTGCCCGCATCGCTCAAGAGCTCGAGCCATGGCCAAACGATGGTGCTGACCCTGAGCAATCCGGAAAACCGCAACGCGCTCGGCCCGGAGATCTACGCGGCCGGCATTGAAGCGCTTCAGGTGGCCGAGACCAGCGCGGATGTGCGCAGCGTCATCATCGCTGGCGAAGGCAGCACCTTCTGCGCGGGCGGCAACCTGCAGCGGCTCAAAAGCAATCGCGAACAACCGCCCTTGGTGCAAGCTCAGAGCATCGAAGGGCTGCATGGTTTCATCGAAGCGATTCGCACCTTTCCAAAACCCGTCATCGCGGCGGTCGAAGGCGCGGCGGCGGGGGCGGGTTTTTCGCTCGCGCTGGCCTGCGACTTCATTGTCGCGGCCGACAACGCGGTGTTCGTGATGGCCTACAGCACGGTCGCGCTTTCGCCCGACGGCGGTGGAAGCTGGAGTCTCAGTCGCGGACTGCCGCGCCAATTGGTCAAGGAGCTGTTGATGCTCGGAGAGCGGATTGGCGCGCAGCGCCTGCATGGGCTTGGCGTCGTCAACCGGACGGTGCCCGCGGGCGCGGCGCTGACCGAGGCGCTGGCGTTGGCGGAGCGGCTGAATGAGCGCGCACCCAACTCGCTTGCGAGCATCAAGGAACTGGTCAACGACTCTGCGGAGGGCTCGTTGACCGATGCGCTAAACGCCGAGCGCGAGCACTTCGTCAAGAACCTGCATCACGCCAATGGCGGCATCGGCATCGAAGCGTTCCTGACGAAGCAGAAGCCGTTGTACCGGCCAGGTTGAGGCGTCGGACCGGCGATTGCCCAGAGTCCCGCAAAAGACAGGTCATGGAAGAACCGATCCTTAATCTTGAAGAACGCGCAGCGATCAACTCGGGTCGCTGGTTTTCAACTTTGTCTCCTTCGCTCCGGCACGACATACTGCGATGCGCCAAAGTCTACCGACACCACGATGGCGACGTGCTGGCCGCACGAGGCGAGCCGGCGCAGCGCTGGATCGCGTGCGCCAAGGGCGCGGTGAGGGTGAGTTCGACCTCGCTCGCGGGCAAGCAGGTCACGCTCACCTACGTGGAGCCTGGGGTGTGGTTTGGCGATGTGTCGATCTTCGATGGCGACCGGCGCACGCACGACGCCTGCGCCCATGGCGAGACCACGATCGTCGCGGTAACCAGGGTCGATTTTTTTCAGATTTTGTCGCAGCACGTCGAGTTGTACGAGGCGCTGCTGCGCCTTCAGTCGCGGCGGATCCGCTTGCTTTTCGGCATGGTCGAGGATCTGAACACCTTGCCACTGCGTGCGCGGCTGGCCAAGCAACTGCTGCACCTGTCGCGGGCCTACGGCGAGTCTTGCGACCCCCCACGGCAGGAGGTGCGCATCACCTTGCAACTGGCGCAAGAGGAGCTTGCGCAATTGCTCGGTGCGTCGCGCCAGCGCGTGAATCAGGAGCTCAAGACGATGGAGCGTGAGAACGTGATCCGGGTCGAGGCCGGCGGTTTGGTGGTGCGTGACCCTGATGCGCTGGCGCGGATCGTGGCGGCCGACGATTGAGGCGCGCCGAAAAATGAGAGCGAAAGGAGACTCCACGTCATGAGCGACTTTGAAGATTTCGTCGGCACCCGCGCCGTGGGAAAGGGTCACGCCTTCGACGTGGCGGCGCTGACCGCCTGGGCTGACAACAACATTGAGGGTTTCGAGGGACCGGTCACCGTCGAAATGTTCAAGGGTGGCCAATCGAACCCGACCTACAAGCTGGTCACTCCAACGCGCAGCTATGTCATGCGCGCCAAACCCGGCCCGGTGGCGAAGCTACTGCCCTCTGCCCATGCGATCGAGCGTGAATTCAAGGTCATGAGCGGTTTGGCGGCAACTGACGTGCCAGTGCCGCGCATGTATGGCCTGTGTGAAGACGAAGCGGTGATCGGCCGCGCGTTCTACCTCATGGAATTCATCGAAGGCCGGGTGCTGTGGGATCAGGCCTTGCCGGGCATGACAGCGGCCCAGCGCGGCGCGATCTACGACGAGATGAACCGCGTGATCGCGGCGCTGCACACCGTCAAATACGCCGAACGCGGACTCGAGAACTATGGCAAGCCTGGCAACTACTTCGAGCGCCAGATCGGCCGTTGGAGCAAGCAATATCAAGCGTCGATGACCAAACCCATTCCCGAGATGGACCGTTTGATCGAATGGTTGCCAGGTCATATTCCGGCCGCGGCCAAAGACGCGAGCGTCAGCAGCATCGTGCACGGCGACTACCGGCTCGACAATCTGGTCTTCCACCCGACCGAGCCGAAGGTGCTCGCAATCCTCGACTGGGAGCTTTCCACGCTCGGGCATCCCCTCGCGGACTTCAGCTATCACTGCATGAGTTGGCACATTCCGCCAGGCGCGTTTCGCGGCATCGCGGGGCTCGATCTGGCCGAGCTCGGCATTCCGTCGGAGGCCGAATACATCCGGCGCTATTGCGAGCGCACCGGACTTGCAACACCGGCGGCGCTCGAAGCCGACTGGAACTTTTATTTGGCCTACAACATGTTCCGGCTCGCGGCCATCCTGCAGGGCATCGCCAAGCGGGTCGAGGCCGGCACCGCATCGAGCGAGCAGGCCGTGAGCGCCGGTTCACGTGCCGACCAGCTTGCGCGGCTTGCGTGGGGTTTTGCCGAGCGCGCGTGATTCTCGAGCGGTCCGCACCGGGTGGGCCGCTTTTTCATCATCCACCAGACAAGTCGAGGAGACACCATGGACTTCGAATACTCCCCCAAGACCCAGGAACTGCAAGCCAAGCTGCAAAAGTTCATGGATGACCACGTCTATCCGAACGAGACAACCTACAAGGACGAACTGGTCGAGAACACCAAGGCCGGCAAGCGCTGGACTCCGCTGCAGACCATCGAGAAGCTCAAGGACAAGGCCAAGAAGGCCGGGTTGTGGAACCTGTTCCTGCCGGTCGACAGCGCATCCGCGTCCGGCTACGAAGGCGCTGGGCTGACCAATCAAGAGTACGCGCCGCTGTCCGAAATCATGGGTCGGGTGCCGTGGGCCAGCGAAGTATTCAACTGCTCCGCGCCGGATACCGGCAATATGGAGACCATTGCACGCTACGGCAGCGAGGAGAACAAGAAACGCTGGCTCAAGCCGTTGCTCGAAGGCGAAATCCGCTCTGCATTTGCGATGACTGAACCAGAGGTTGCCTCGAGCGACGCCACCAACATCGCCACGCGCATCAAGCGCGATGGCGACGATTACGTGGTCAGCGGCCACAAATGGTGGATTTCCGGGGCGGCCGATCCGCGCTGCGCGATCTTCATCGTGATGGGCAAGACTGACCCCGACGCGCCACGCCACTCACAGCAAAGCATGATCCTGGTGCCGGCCGACGCAAAGGGCGTGCGCGTTGTGCGGCCCCTGAACGTGCTCGGCTACGACGATGCGCCGCACGGCCACGTCGAGATGTATTTCGACGATGTGCGGGTGCCGGCTTCGAACATTCTGCTGGGCGAAGGCCGCGGTTTCGAGATTGCGCAAGGGCGCCTCGGGCCGGGCCGCGTGCACCACTGCATGCGCACCATCGGCGTGGCCGAACGCGCGCTGGAGCTGATGTGCAAGCGCGCGTCGTCGCGCACCGCGTTCGGCAAGACGGTTGCATCGCAAACGGTCACGCAAGAGCGCATCGCCGAAGCGCGCTGCATGATCGATCAGGCGCGCCTGCTGACGCTCAAGACGGCTTGGCTGATGGACAAGGCTGGCAACAAGGCCGCGAAAAACGAGATTGCAATGATCAAGGTCATCTGCCCGACCATGGCTTGCCAGGTGATCGACTGGGCGATTCAGGTCCACGGCGGCGGCGGCATGTGTGACGACTTCCCACTCGCGTTCGCCTATGCGCACGCGCGCACCTTGCGCTTCGCCGACGGGCCGGACGAAGTGCACCGCAACGCGATCGCGAAGCTCGAACTCGGCAAGTACTCGAGCAATCCGCGGGCGGTGGAGATGCCGATCACGCGGGGGAGCTGAAGGCAACGACCGGTTCGACGACTCCGCCTCCCGCTACCCTGGCGGGATGCGATTCGGGTGCCGCCTATGCGGGTTCTCGGCCTGCGGGAACGATCAGCGATCGGGCTGATGCGGATGCCGGTGGTGCGCATCGGGATAGTGTGGATGCGTATGCACCAGCGGCTCGTGCCCATGCGGATGAGCGTGGCGCGTCCCGGGAGGAACCGCTTCCTCGTGCCGATGATCGTGATGTTCGTCGCCGACGCCATGCGTGTGGGCGTGGCTGTGCAGCATCGCTTCATGCTTGTGCTGATGCTCATGGCGCTCCAGAACGTGTAGCGCCACCCCCACCGCCATGAGCGCCCCTGCGCCCAGCAATTGCCAGGTCACGGGCTCCGCGAGCAACAGCACCGCCAGCGTCGCCCCGAAAAACGGTGCGACTGAAAAATATGCTCCGGTGCGGGCCACCCCAAGCTCGCGCAAGGCCACCACGAACAACGCGAGGCTTGCGCCGTAACTTGCGAAGCCGAGCAGCGCCGCCAGGCAAATCGTGCCGGCGCCCGGCCATGACGCATCCGCTATCCAGAGCGCAAGAACCAGGTTGACGCTGCCTGCGACCAGCCCCCTGATCATGGCAAGCCAGGTGGCATCGGCGAGCGAGACCTTGCGCATCAGGTTGTTGTCGATGGCCCAAGCCAAGCACGCGCCAACAATGGCAATCGCTGGCCAGACCGCGGTTGTCGCCGCCGCGTTCTGCGCGAACGAGGAGCCCCAGGCCAGCACCACGCCACCGGCCACGATAGCAAGCATGCCGAGAAGGACGCGGCGATCCATGTTCTCGCGCCAGACCACCCAGGCAAGCACGGCGGTCAGCAGGCCTTCGGCGTTGAGCAAAAGCGATGCACTGGATGCGGCCATGTGCTTCAGCCCCACCAGCAGCAGCACCGGCCCGACGATGCCGCCACATGCGACCGCCAGCGCGAGCCAGATCCGTTCGGTGCGCTCGAGCGTGAATGCGGGCGGCCTTCTCCACAGCCGCAGCAGCCAGAGTCCCGCGCCGGAGCCGAGATACAGCAGTGCTGCGAGCAGCCACGGGTCGGTGCGATCGAGCAGCAGCTTCGCCAGTGGCGCGCTTGCGCCAAACAGCGCGGCGGCCGCCAAGGCCGACACGACTCCGGGGTGGATTCGTGCAGTCACGTGAGCGGCTCCTGGGATAGAAGCGGTTCGGGCATGGGCCGATTCAACTTACGGGGTCGGGCTGCCAGCATGCGCGAGCGCTGCCACATCCGTCAGCTTGGATGACCCCAATAAATCAAAGCGTCGCGATTTTCAACGGCAAGGGTCACTTGAGCGCCGACCGGCAGCAACACCTTGGTCGGTACGTGGCCGAAAGGCAAGCCAGTCACGATCGGTATGGCAAGTTGGGAGCGCAGCCACGCGACGACGGTCTTGAGGTTGAAGCCGCGATCGTGCGGCAACGCTTTACCTCCGGTGAACTGGCCAAGCACGAGCGCTTGCTGCCGCGCTAGCACGCCCGCGTGCAGCAACTGGGTCAGCATCCGCTCGATGCGAAACGGATGCTCGTTCACATCCTCCAAAAACAGCACACTGCGTTCGGGCATGGGAAGGTAGGGCGTGCCAACCAGGCAACTTACGATCGCGAGATTACCGCCCCACAGGACTGCATTCTCAGTACAAAATTTGCCTTCATCGCCCGCTAGATAAAGGTTTTTCGCTATTGATTTGCTAGCAATTGTCTGGCTCGCGGGCAGGTCGCTCGCGCCGCAGCGCCAGCCCGCTCCTTCACCTCGCTCAAGCAACAGGTCTTCAAAACAGGCTTCCATGATGTCGTCGGCGCCACCCTCCGCTCCAAAGTCCTCGCCCAACGCGGGGCCGGCCCAGGTCGCGGCGCCGGTCTTGGCAAGCAGCGCGCACTGGAGCGCGGTGAAGTCGGAAAGACCGACCCAATGCGTGCCGTTGCTGATCGATCGGGCGACCGCCTCAAGGTCGATGCGCTGAAGAATGCGCGTTAGCCCATAGCCGCCGCGAGTCGTGAGCGCCACCTCGGCTCCACTCGCCGCGGCACGGGCGATGGCCGCCACGCGGGTCTCGTCGTCGCCAGCGAAACGTTGGTGGCTGGCGAGTGCAGCCGGGTCGATTTCCACTTCGTGCCCGAGCGCCTTGAGCCGCGCAATGCCGCGCCTGAATGCCGCGCGATCTCGCACCGCACCGGATGGGGAGTAGACGTAGATGCGCTTGGTCACCGTCGAAAGTATCGCACCGCCGCCTCGGCGACGGCCGAATCCGCCGCGGCGAGATGAAGCGGCGCCGGATCAGAAGCGGGCATTGCGCGGAAAACAGCGTCAAGCGCGGCGTCGCCGAACAACTCAGCCCGCGACGCAGCGATCAACATCGCCTGACCTTGCCATTCATGTCGCCAGAAGCGCTCCATTGCGGCAGCGTCTTGAGGCACCGGTGCCAGCGAGGCGAACCCGCGCAAGGCGGCGCGGTGGCCCGCATCCGGGTATGGGGCGAGGTCACCCGGGTTGTTGGAGAGTGCGGTTTTCGGCTCAATCGCAAGCAAACCGCGAAAACGATCAGGATCGGCAAAAGGCAGCGCCAGGCCCGGATGCCAGCCGGTGCCCTGCACGGCGAGCACGACGTTTCGCAGGTCGAGCCTCTGAACGAGTTCGAGCAGAACGTCCCGATGCCAATCGAACGTGTGGCAGGCCTCCTTCTTCGGCTTGTCACTCATGCCAAAGCCGATCAAATCCGGCACCACGACCCGATGCCCCGCCGCCTGCAATGCTTGCAGAATGGCGTGCCACCAATAGCTCCAGGTGGAGCGGCCATGCAAGCACAGGAAGGTGAGCGAGGAATCGGGCGGACGTTCGTCGAGATAGTGCAGGCGAAGGCCGGCAAGGGACGGCAAATCGTTTAAGTAGCGGGACATCCAAGGAAAGTCGCGCAACTCGCTGAAGCAGGCGGCGGGGGTACGAAGTGCATCGTCCCGCAGAGGGTGTTCGTTTAGGGTCTGCAGTTCCTGAGCCCTCCGACGGCGCCTGAAGAACGATCGCAATTCATCCGCGGACTCCGCCGCAAGAACACCGCCGACGCATTCTGTTTGGTGGTTCAGTCGCTTGTGGCTGAACAGGTTGATCACCGATCCGGCGGCACCGGTCTTGGGGTCGGGCGCACCGAACACCACTCTTGTCAATCTGGAATGAAGCATGGCGCCCGCGCACATGGCGCAAGGCTCGAGCGTGACGAACAGTTCGCAGCCGTCGAGGCGGTAATTGCCAACGTGGCGAGCTGCTGCGCGCAACGCCATCATTTCGGCATGACCCGTAGGGTCGTGCAACGCGACGGAGCAATTGCGGCCCACGCCGACGACCAAACCGTGCCTGATCACGACAGCGCCGACCGGCACCTCGCCCGCCGCCGCCGCCGCACGGGCCTCGCCCAACGCGATGCTCATGGCTTGTTCGTCAGTCACAGGTTCAATCTTGAAGCCGCCCTAAAAGTGCATCACCAGGTTTGCAGTCTGTAGGTCGGCCTTGCGAAATGCGCTTTTCGCTCGACCGAGCCGGCGCCCGACGCCCGACGTCATCAGACCCGCTCCATCTCGGCCTGAGCGGTGTGCGGCGCATAGCCAACTGCGTATTTCGGCGAACGTGACCGGCGATTTCGGGAACGTGACCGATTTCGGTCG
>JBDTRV010000084.1:0-8255 GCA_039931475.1 Burkholderiales bacterium
CCGAGTTCGCCGAAGCCGTGCGCGGCCGCGCGGTGCTGATCGGAGTGACCGCGCGCGGTCTCGGCCCGGAGCTTGCCATCGCCGCCTTGGGCAAGCACACGACGGTGCCTGCGGTGCGTTTGCACGCGCTGGCCTACGACGCGTTCGTTGCGGGAGCGCTGATCACGCCCTTGCCGGTGCCCGTCTCGGCCTTGATGACCCTGACCCTGTTGCTGGCGGCGATGGCGCTGTGGCCGGCCGGCGAGAAGCGCTGGCAACAGGCGCTGCTGGCGGGATCGGTGCTGCTGCCGCTGGTGTTGAGTTGGCTGCTGCTGCGCACCGTGCAAATCTGGTGGGGGCCGGCACCGGCCATGCTCGGCCTGCTGGTGGCATGGGGCGCCTGGCTCGCGGTGCACATGAACGCGGCCGCGCGGGCGGCGCATCTGGCCCGGCGCGACGCCAAGGCCATGCTCGATTCGATCGGCGATGCGGTGATCAGCCTCGATGCAGACAGTCGCATCACCTATTTGAACGGACCGGCCCAGTCACTCGCATCGGACTTCGCTCCGCTCGGCCGCACGGTCGCCGACGCGTTCGCTTTCGATACCGAAAGCGGCATGAAGCTTTCCGCGATGATCCGCCGCGCGCTTTCCACCGGTGAAGTGGCTCGGGTGTCGGACCATCTGGTGCTGAAATTGCAAAGTGGGCGCGATCGCGCGTTGAGCGCCACTATCTCGCCGCTGCTGACCGAAGCCGGGCCGGCCGAAGGTGTCGTGATCGCCCTGGGCGATTTGACCGAAGCGGTCGCTTCAGCCCAGCAGTTGAGCCACGCCGCCACGCATGACGCGCTGACGGGTCTGCCCAATCGCAGCCTGGTGCACGACCGGCTCACTCATGCCGCCACGCGTGCGGTGCGCGTCTCCAGCACGGTCGCGGTGCTTTTCCTCGACCTGGACCGGTTCAAGCGCATCAACGACAGCCTCGGCCACCAACTCGGAGACGAAGTGCTCAAGGTGACCGGCCAGCGGCTTTTGGCCACCTGCCGCGCCACCGATACGGTCGGCCGCTGGGGCGGCGACGAGTTCGTGGTGCTGCTGGAAGACCTCGCCGGGCGCGAAGCGGTCGCCACGGTGGCGAAAAAGATCGTGGAGGCGCTGTCGCAGCCGATGCTGCTCGACGGCATCGAGGTGCAGTGCGCGTGCAGCGTTGGCATCGCGGTCGCACCGGACGACGGGATTGAAGCGGTCGATCTGCTCGCGATGGCCGACGCCGCCATGTACCGGGCCAAGTCGCAGTCGGGCACTCACTACGAGTTCTACATGAGCGACTTGAACCGCTGGACGCGCGATCGGCTCACGATGGAGCTGGACATGCGCAACGGCTTGACGCGCGGAGAATTTGAACTGCACTACCAGCCGCAGATCCACCTGGAAAGCGGCAGTCTGGTCGGCTTCGAGGCGCTGCTGCGCTGGCGGCGCGAGAACGGTGACCTGTTGATGCCGGCGCAATTCATTGGCCTTGCCGAAGAGACGGGGCTGATCATCGAGCTGGGCGAATGGGTGATGCGCGAGGCCACTCGCCAGATCGCCGAATGGAACGCGCTCGGGCTCCAGGTGGTGCCGGTGGCGATCAACGTGTCGGCACGCCAGTGTCTGGACCGGCAGATCGTCGATGCACTGCGCGTGGCGGTCGAGACCAGCGGCATCGACGCGGCGCTGCTCAAGGTCGAAATCACCGAAAGCACCGCGATGGCCAATGCGGAAAACGCGGTGTCATTGTTCGACGAAATCCGGGCGCTGGGCATCCGGCTGTCGGTGGACGATTTCGGAACTGGTTATTCGTCGCTGTCGCGGCTCAAGCGCTTCCCGGTCGGGGAGCTGAAGATCGACCGCTCGTTCGTGCGCGACATGACGTCCGACCCGGACGATGCCGCGATCGTTCGCGCGACGATCGCGCTCGCGCACGGCCTGGGCCTGCGAGTGGTGGCCGAAGGCGTGGAAACGCCCGAGCAAAAACTGTTTCTTGCCTACCACGGCTGTGACATGGCGCAGGGCTACCTGTGGGGCCGAGCACAGCCGGCGGAGCTGGTCCAGCCGCTGCTCGACGCGCTCACAACCAGCGCCGCGCGCAACGGATGAAACTCGCCGTTTCGATGCCCCCGATCGTGTTCTCGCACGGCAACGGGTTTCCGGCCAGCACCTACCGCGTGCTGCTGGAGGCGCTGCGCGAGTGCGGTTTTGCGGTTCACTCGATCGAGAAGTTCGGGCACGACGCGGCCTATCCGGTCACCGACAACTGGCCGCATCTGGTGCGGCAGTTGGCCGATTTCACGAAACCCATCGCCGCCGCCGCGCCGCGCGGCAAGGTTTTTCTGGTCGGCCATTCGCTGGGCGGTTTTCTGAGCTTGATGTGCGCCGCGCGGCATCCCGAACTCGCCAGCGGCGTGGTGCTGCTCGACTCGCCGCTGATCGGCGGCTGGCGCGCCGCCGGGCTTGGCTTGGTCAAGCGCACGCCACTCATGAAAAGCGTATCGCCTGGCGCGGTGAGCCAGCGCCGGCGCAACATCTGGCAGCACCGGCAGGCAGTGTTCGAGCATTTCCACGCGAAGAAGGCATTTGCCGGTTGGGACCCGCGGGCGCTACACGACTACATCGACCACGGCACCTTCGATGCGGTGGACTTGGCCAAGTCCGCCGCCGACCACGTGGTTGGCAACGAGGTGGATGCCGCTGCCATCCCGCGCACGTTGAGCTTCGACCGTGAGGTGGAAACCGCGATCTACAACACGCTGCCGCACAATTTCAGCGCGTTGCTCAAGCGCCATCCGCTCAAGTGCCCAGTCGCGTTCATCGGCGGGCGCCAGTCAAGCGAACTCAAGCGCGCGGGCTTTGCCATGACCAAGCGCGTCACGCAGGGCCGAATTGCGATGATTGACGGCACCCACCTGTTCCCGATGGAAAAGCCGGAGGAAACGGCGGTGCTGGTCGCCTCCGCTCTTGACACTCTGAGCGATTCCGACGGCGCAAAGCGCTGACTATTCCGCCCAATGCACGAGCCCGCTCCAGGCCGTGGCCAGCACCACGATCCCGAACGCGATGCGGTACCAGGCAAACGGCACGAAGTCGTGGTTCGAGATGTAGCGCAACAGCCAGCGCACACACAGCCATGCGCTGAGGAAGGAAAACAGGAGCCCGACCGCGAACAGAGGTAGGTCGGCCGCCGACAGCAGCGCCCGCTCCTTGTACAAACTGTAGACGCCGGCGCCGATCAAGGTCGGCATCGCAAGGAAGAATGAAAAGTCGGTCGCCGCTTTGCGGGAGAGGCCAAGCAACATGCCGCCAATGATCGTCGCGCCGCTGCGGCTGGTGCCGGGCACCAATGCGAGGCATTGCGCAAGACCCACCTTCAGCGCGTCCCACGGCGTCATGTCGTCCACGTACTCGATCCTCACCTTGCCCGGCGGGCGCTTTTCGGCCCACAGGATGATGAAACCGCCGAGGATGAAAGTGCTGGCAACGACGACCGGGACGAACAGGTGTGCCTTGATCGTCTTGCCCAAAAGCAGCCCAAGCACCACCGCGGGCAGGAAGCCGATCAGCACGTTGAGCGCGAGGCGCCGCGCTTTCGACTGGCGCGGCAGCGCGACCACCGTTTCCTTGATCTTCTGCCAGTACACGAGGATCACCGCGAAGATCGCGCCGGTCTGAATCGCGATGTCGAACACCTTGGCTTTGGCGTCGGTGAAGTCGAGCAGCGAGCCGGCGAGGATCAAATGGCCGGTCGACGAGATCGGCAAAAACTCGGTCAAGCCTTCGACCACGCCCATGATGGCGGCCTTGACCAACAAAACAATGTCCACGTCTACTCCCTGAGGTTTTGCCGCAATTATCCGGGCTCGGCCGGGCGACGAGCGAGAGGCATGCGCAAGGAGGACGGCTCGACCAGCGCGCCGCCTGGATCGCGAGGGAAGGACCGGTGTGAGGTCGGTATTCTGTGAAAAACAAGCCGCCGCCGCTTACCAGTACTAAGTTATTCGCCATCCTGTTCGTAGCAAACTACACCAGCACCGCATCCGGTCGGGGCGTGCCAGCCGGCCGCCCGGCCGATGCAATCGTGATGCGCCTGCCAACGTGTGACGATCATGAGCGGCCAGGGTCAGGGCAGTGACGATCAATCCCCCGATGCCGCCTGCACAGCGCCACGCCAAGGTTTCGCGATGGGCCGGCTCGTCAAGGCAAACCGCAGGGCAGACTTGCGGCGGCATCGGACCGGCCAAGCGGCATTTTACTATGATTACGATAGCATAAGACGACCTGCGGACGTGCGATGAAGGCAGTTTCTAACCAAAAACGGGACATTGCGTTGCGCAACGGACCCTCGAATCGGCGAATGCTTGCGACGTCGAGCTACGAATAGCTGCGCGAGTCCTCGATCACCTTGCCGTCGTTTGGCAAGTTGCCGGGCGCGAGCAGCTCGACGTCGCCGCGCAGCTTGGTCAGCTCGCGCAGTGCCGCGCCTATTTTTTCGGCCAGCCCGCCAATGTTCGACTCGGTTTCTACCTTGAGGCACATGCGGTCGCTGCCCATCTCGCCCTCGACCACCAGCCGCGCGCGCGCGATCTCCGGAAAGCGCCGCACCACTTCCGCGACCTGCGCCGGATGCACGAACATGCCGCGCACCTTGGTGGTCTGGTCGGCGCGGCCCATCCAGCCCTTGATGCGCGTGTTGGTGCGACCGGTGGGACACGATCCGGCCAGCACCGCCGACAGGTCGCCGGTGCCGAAGCGGATCAGCGGGTAGTCCACATTGAGCGTGGTCACGACGACTTCACCGACCTCGCCATCGGGCACCGGGTCGCCGGTGCCGGGGCGCACGATCTCGACGATCACGCCTTCGTCCTGCACCAGCCCTTCGCGCGCCGATGTCTCGTATGCGATCAGACCGAGGTCGGCGGTGCCGTAGTTTTGAAAGCCGTCGATGCCGCGCTCGACAAACCAGTCGCGCAGGCTCGGCGGATAGGCTTCGCCGCCGAACATGGCTTTCTTCAAGCTCGGCAGGGCGAGCTTCGATTCGGCCGCTTTTTCGACAATGATCTTGAGAAAGCTTGGCGTGCCGGCGTAGCCCGCCGGCCTGAGATCCGCGATGGCTTGCAACTGCTGTTCGGTCTGGCCGGTGCCGGCCGCGAACACGCTGCAACCCAGCGCGATCGCGCTCGACTCCATCATCGCGCCGGCGGGTGTGAAGTGGTAGCTGAAAGCGTTGTGAACGAGATCGCCCCTGCGAAAGCCGGCCGCGAAAAAGGCGCGGGCCATGCGCCAATAGTCCTTGGCCGTGCCTTCGGGTTCGTAGATCGGCCCCGGACTTGCGAACACGCGCGGCATCGCCGGGCCGAACCGAACAGCGCTGAACCCGCCGAACGGATCGCCTCCTGCGGCTCGACTTTTCTTTTGCAGCTCGTGCAGATCGCTCTTGCGGGTCACCGGCAGCGCCGCCAGCGTGGCGCGCGTGCGAACCGCCTCGGCATCGACGGCGGCAAGCCGTTCGCCAAAGGCCGGCGCCCTCGCCTTCGCTTGCGCGATCTGAAGCGGCAGTGCGGCCATCAGCGCCGATTCGCGTTCGTCGGTGGAGCGTGCTTCGAGCGCGTCGTAAAAATCAGTCATGCGATCTCCAAAAAGGCACACTCGTCTCGGTAATGCCAGCAGACGCTGCGGAGCCGGCTTTGCCGGGCCACCGGCGTCGCCCCTCTACATGTCAGCCCAGGGTCGCCGACTTCGGCGCCCGCCGCCCGCCGCCCGCCGCCCGAGTGGACCAGCAACGGTCCTCGGAACGGCCAGACGACAGTTGCTGCGAGGGGGAGGGCGAAAGCCGAGTGAAGCCTGGGGGTGGGACCAAGTTCTGGGCGGCCTCAAGCCAGCCAGCGCTTGCGCCGCTTGTAGCTCTTCACGTCGCGAAAGCTCTTGCGCTTTTCTCCTCCAACGCCAAGATAAAACTCTTTCACGTCTTCGTTGTTGGCAAGGTCCTTGGCGGCGCCGTCCATCACGATGCGTCCCGATTCCATGATGTAGCCGTAGCCCGCGTATTTCAGGGCCATGTTGGTGTTCTGCTCGGCCAGAAGGAACGTCACCTTCTCGCGCTCATTCAGATCCTTCACGATCTCGAACACCTCCTGCACGATCTGCGGCGCCAGGCCCATCGACGGTTCGTCGAGCAGCACCACGCTCGGGTTCGCCATCAGCGCACGTCCGATTGCGCACATCTGCTGCTCGCCGCCCGAGGTGTAGGCCGCCTGTGAGGTGCGCCGGGTTTTCAGGCGCGGGAAGTAGTTGTAGACCTTGTCGAGGTTGCGCGCGATTTCGGCTTTGTCCTTGCGCGTGTAGCTGCCGGTCAAGAGGTTCTCCTCGATCGTCAGATGCGCGAAGCAGTGGCGCCCTTCCATCACCTGCACCACGCCGCGATTGACGAGATCGGCCGGCGTGAGGTTCTCAATCCGTTCGCCGCGCAACTCGATCGAGCCTTTCGTGACTTCGCCGCGCTCGCCCTTGAGCAGGTTCGAGATCGCGCGCAGGGTCGTGGTCTTGCCCGCGCCATTGCCGCCAAGGATCGCGACGATGCCGCCTTCGGGCACGACCAGCGACACACCCTTGAGCACCAGGATCACGTGGTTGTAGATGACCTCGATGCCGTTGATGTTGAGGACGATGTTGCGGGAATCCATCGGGTTCTCCTTTTGCTCTTCGAACGCGGTCGCAGCCGCGCACATGCTGAAGAATCAGGGCTTGCAGTCGGACGCGGGCCGGCGGGTCAGCCCCTTGTCCGCCAGATACTTGTCAGCGCCGGCCTTGACCAGCGGCTTGATGACCGTCTCGTCGGCCTGATACCAGTCGGTGCCGAGATTCCACTTCTTGCCGTCCCAGGTCTCGATGCGCGCCCAGGTCGAACCCATGTGGTCTTCGCAGCTCGTCTTGAGCGGGCGCATCACGTTGGCAAAGCCCAGCTCGTCTAGCCGCTTCTGGTCGAGATTCAGGTTTTCCATGCCCCAGCGCACCTGCTCGCTGGTCACGACCTTGCCCTTGCCGTACTGTTCCTGCGCGCGGCGCACCGCTTCGACGCCGAGCATCTGGATCAGCACGCCTCGCGTGTAGAGCACCGAGCCGACTTCGTCCTTCGGACCGGTCCCCTCGCCTTTGTCGTGCACGAACTTCAGGATGTCCTTGATCACTTTCAGATCGGTGCCAAAGCCGTTGAGCGCGAGAGCGTGATAGCCCTTGGCGCCTTCGCCCACGTCCTTCACGTCAGGCTCGGCGCCGGCCCACCAGACGCCGTAAATCTTGTCGCGCGAGTAGCCCGTGGCCTGCGCTTCCTTGAGCGCGGTCGCGTTCATAACGCCCCAGCCCCACAGCAGCACGTAGTCCGGCCGGCTCTGGCGCACTTGCAGCCAGGTCGATTTTTGCTCGACGCCAGGCGCGGTCACCGGCAGCATTTGCAGCTCGAAGCCGTGCATCTTGGCGCGCTGCTCGAGTACCGGAATCGGCTCTTTGCCGAACGGGCTGTCGTGAAAAACGAGTGCGATTTTCTTGCCCTTCAACTTGTCCATGCCGCCCAGCGACTTGCCGATATGCTGGATCAGGATGTCGGCCGCAGTCCAGTAGCTGCCCATGTACGGGAAGTTCCACTTGAAGGCCATGCCATCCTGCGCGATCGACAGGCCGTAGCCAAGCGTCGAAAGCGGGATCTTGTCGACCGGCGCTTTTTCAGTCAGCGCGAAGGTGATGCCGGTCGATTGCGGATCGACGAAAGTCATGCCGGGCCGGCTCTTCAGGCGCTCGTAGCACTCGACGCCGCGATCGGTGGCATAGCCGGTTTCGCACTCCTCCCAGGTGAGTTTGACCCCGTTGATGCCGCCGTCGCGCGCGTTGATCATCTTCAGATAGTCCTGCTTGCCGTTGGCCCAGGGCGTGCCGTTGGGCGCATAGGGACCAGTGCGATACGACAGCAACGGGAAAAATTGCTCGCCCGCCTGCGCGAACGCGGGCGTGGGCGCGGACAGCAGAGTCGAAGCGCCGGCGGCGGCGACCAGCGCGGTGAGTGCGAATTGGCGAAATTTCATTGGGGTCTCCTTTTTGATGACGAGCAACACAGAGCGAAAAAATCAGGGCGAAATCAATGCGGGAACGGCCAGAGCCGAAGCTTCTGCTTGGCCGTGGACCAGAGTCTGGCCAGGCCATGCGGCTCCACGATCAGGAACCAGACGATCAGCGCGCCGAAGATCATGAGTT
>JBDTRV010000085.1:0-8191 GCA_039931475.1 Burkholderiales bacterium
CCATGTCCACCGTCTTCAACTTCACCTTCGTCCCGTGGTTCCGCTCGGTCGCGCCATACATCCACATGCACCGCGGCAAGACCTTCGTGGTTGGAATCGCGGGCGAGGCGATCGCGGCGGGCAAGCTGCCGAACATCGCTCAGGATCTCGCGCTGATCCAGAGCATGGGCGTCAAGATCGTGCTGGTGCACGGCTTTCGGCCGCAGGTCAGCGAGCAACTCGCGGCCAAGGGGCATCCGGCGAGGTTCTCGCACGGCATCCGCATCACCGATGAAGTCGCGCTCGATTCGGCGCAGGAAGCGGCCGGCCAGCTCCGCTACGAGATAGAAGCGGCGTTCAGCCAGGGTTTGCCCAACACGCCGATGGCCGGCTCCCGGGTGCGCATCATTTCGGGCAATTTTTTGACCGCGCGGCCGATCGGCATCGTCGATGGAGTGGACTTTCGCAACTCCGGCCTCGTGCGCAAGGTCGATGTGGCGGGGATCATGCGCACGCTCGACTTCGGCGCGATGGTGCTGTTGTCCCCTTTCGGCTTTTCGCCCACGGGCGAGGCGTTCAACCTCGCGATGGAAGAAGTCGCGACCTCGGTGGCGGTCGGGCTCCAGGCCGATAAACTGATTTTCTTGACCGAAGTGCCGGGCATCGCCACCGATCCCGATCAACCCCTGTCCGACGACAACCCGATCGACACCGAAATCAGCCTGGCCACCGCCGAGAAGTTGCTGGCCACATGGCCCAAACCGCAACAGCCGACCGATCCCGGCTTTTACCTGCAGCATTGCGCCACGGCTTGCAAGGGCGGCGTCGATCGCAGCCACATCCTGCCGTTCGCGATGGACGGCTCATTGCTGCTCGAAGTCTACGTGCACGACGGCATTGGCACCATGGTGGTCGACGAAAAGCTCGAAAGCCTGCGCGAAGCGACGGCCGACGATGTGGCCGGCATCCTGCAATTGATCGAGCCGTTCGAGAACGACGGCACCTTGGTGCGGCGCGACCGCACCGAGATCGAACGGGATGCGGGCCTGTACACCTTGATCGAGCACGACGGCGTGATCTTCGCGTGCGCCGCGCTGTATCCGTACCCAGAGGCCAAAACCGGCGAGATGGCCGCGCTCACCGTTTCGCCCCAAAGCCAGGGCCAGGGCGACGGCGAAAAGGTGCTGAAACGGATCGAGCAGCGCGCCCGCGCGATGGGTCTCGCGAGCATTTTCGTTTTAACCACGCGCACGATGCACTGGTTCATCAAGCGCGGCTTCGAGCAGGTCGACCCCGAATGGCTGCCCGAGGCCCGCAAGCGAAAGTACAACCGCGACCGTGCCAGCCGGGTGCTGGTCAAGCGGCTGTCCGGCTGAGGCACGCAAGAGCCATGCCCGCATTACACTAAAGGGACATGAACTCGACCTCCATGGAATCGCAAACCACCGTCATTTTTGCCGACTTGACCGGCAGCACCGCGCTGTACGAATCGGTCGGCAACGAAAAGGCGACGCAGACGGTGACCCGCATGACGCAGTGGATCGGCGAGTTCATCGAGGCGCATGGTGGGCGCCTCGTCAAGAAACTGGGCGATGGCGCGCTCGGACTTTTTCCATCCCCGGAAAGCGCGCTCCGAGCCATGACCTTGATGCAGCGCGAGCACCATCGGCGCCTTGTCAACTGGCCGGCGCAGATCCGCATGGAGATCAAAGTGGGCGTTGCCAGCGGCGCGGTGGTAGAGGTCGATGGCGACTGCTATGGCGACGCCGTCAACATCGCGGCGCGGTTGGCCGATCGCGGCGGTCCGAGCGAGATCTGGGCTAGCGGCATTGCCGTTGATCAGACGCCGGCCGCCGCCGGCCTCAATGTGCGCGATCTCGGCGCGATCAGCGTGCGCGGCCGGATCGAAGCGTTGAACGTCTGCCGGATCGACTGGCACGAAGAGGTGCCAACCGACTTTCTGACCGTGCAGGCGCCTTTGGCCAACGGCGCCGCCACCACCCGCCCATTGCCGGGCCAGATCCGCCTCGGCTGGCTGGCCGGCTCCCGGTCGTTTACCGGGAACGAGTTGCCGGTGACCCTGGGCCGCTCCAACAAGGCCGACGTGTGCATCGGCGACCCTAGAGTCTCGCGGCTCCATGCGCGGATCGAATGGCGAAAGAACGGGTTCGTGCTGACCGACATCAGCAGCTACGGCACCTGGGTGCTGTTCTCGAACAGCGACTCGGTAGTGCAACTGCGGCGCGAGGAGTGCCTGCTCCACGGCGAAGGCGAGATCTCGCTCGGCGTACGCTTTTCCGAAGCGAGCGCGCCGGTCGTCAATTTCAACGTGCTCGGCAGCACTGTCGCGCTGGAATAGCCGTACGCGGCAAGTGCCGCGACGGGTTGGCGCTGTCGGCCGCGTCCTACACTGACTCAGACCGGACACCCGCAGTTGCTGCATCGTTCGGTGGCTAGACTGAAGATCCGAAGCGTACTGAAAAAACCACATGGAACCGCGCCCGGCCCCGAGGGCTGGGTGGATTCGGGGCTTCGGATGGACCGTGCCATTGAGAACCTACATCATCGAAGACAACGCCGTCATACGCGAGAACCTCGCAGATACGCTCGAGGAGCTTGCAGCGGTGGCGGTGATTGGCTATGCGGAAACCGAAACCGAGGCGCGCGAGTGGTTGCTGGAGAACATCCAGGGGTGGGATCTGGCAATCGTCGACCTGTTTCTGAAGGAAGGCAGCGGCATCGGAGTGCTCGAAGCCTGCCGCGATCGCAACGAAAACCAGAAAATGGTGGTGTTGAGCAACTACGCCACCCGCGACGTGCGCAGCCGCTGCATGGCATTGGGGGTCGACGCTGTGTTCGACAAATCCAACGAGATCGAAGATTTGGTCGATTTTTGCCTCGCGCACGGAGACGCGCTTGGCAACCCTTGATAAAGACGCCGCCGTGCCGGAATCAGTCGATCAACTTGTGCTTCAGCGCGTAGTAGGTCAGGTCGCTGTTCGAAGCAAGGCCCATTTTTTCCATCAGCCGGGTCCGGTAGGTGCTCACCGTCTTGACCGAGAGCGACAGCTCTTCCGCAACAGCGCCAGTAGTTTCTCCCTGGGCCAGCTTAAGAAACACCTGGAACTCGCGCTCGGACAACTGCTCGTGCGGCGCCACCACGTCCTTGCGATTGAGTTGCTGCGCGAGCAATTCGGCCACACCAGGCGTGATGTAGCGGCGACCCAACGCGATCGTGCGGATCGCCTTGACGATCTCTTCCGGGTCGCACTCCTTGTTCAGGTAGCCGCTGGCGCCTTGGCGAATCAACGTCATCGCGTAGTGCTCTTCCGGGTAGCCGGAAAGAATCAGGATGCCGACCTCGGGCGCCTTGGCGCGGATCATGGTGAGTGCGTCGATCCCGCTTTGGCCCGGCATGGAAAGATCCAGCAGCAGCACATCCATCTCGGTGTTGCGGATCAGGTCGATCGCCTCCCGGCCGCTGGCCGCTTCACCGACGACGCGGAGATCGACCTCGTCCTGGAAAAATTGCTTGAGTCCAGACCGCACGATGGCGTGGTCGTCGACGATGCCTATCCTGATCATTCAATAGCCTTCAGTCATGGGTGGCGCAATCGCAGCCGGCTGCGTTGCTCGATTCGCAAAGGGCTGCGGCAGCGCGGCGCGCTTTAAGCATACATGGCAAATTCCATACCTGCCCGCGGTCGCTTGAGGCTGCCGAAAGCGACCGCGACGATCAGCCTCGTGCTCGGGCTCATGGCGGCGGTGGCGATCGTCGGCTTCAACGAAGTCGGATACCGGCGCTCGTCGGACGCCGTCAGTCACGTCATGCGTGACGACCGCGCCCGCAACGCTCTGCACCTGCTCATGCAGTCGATGCAGGGCGCCGATGCTGGCCAACGCGGCTATTTGCTGACCGGCCAGCCGCGCTATCTTGAGCCGTACGAACAAGCCATTCGCTCGATCAACGAACAGATCATTCAGGCCGGCACGCTGTTCGCCGACACGCCGGAAGAAGCCGCGCAGTTCAACGGGCTAGCCGAGCGCATCGTGCAAAAGTTGTCGGAGATGCAGGCCACGGTGCGGTTGCGCCGAGACGGCAACGACGACGCCTGGAAGTTCCTCGTGGGCACCGACGTGGGCGACGACCTGATGGCGGAAATTCGGGTCGAGATTAAAGCGATGATCGAAAACCGTTCGGCAGCGGTGGAGCAGCGCCGCGAGAGCATCGTGCAATCGCTCAAGTCGGCACGCGGCGGCATTGCGTTGACCAGCGTGATCGCGCTGCTGGCGTTTTATCAGACGCTGCGCCAGGCTCGGGCGCTCGCCGCCGCCAACCAGCGGCGCAAGGAAGAGCTGGAAAGCGAGCGCGACCAGCTCGACGGACTGGTAAAGCAACGCACCGCACGCCTGGCCGAACTCGCAACCTATCTTCAGCGAGTGCGGGAGGACGAGCGGGCCCATCTGGCGCGAGAACTGCACGACGAGCTTGGCTCGCTCCTCACGGCCGCCAAGCTCGACGTGGCCCGGCTCAAATCGAAAATCGCAGGCCTGTCGCCCGAGGTGCAGGATCGCTTGAAGCACCTGACCGAATCGCTCAACGCCGGCATTGCGCTCAAGCGCCGAATCATCGAAGACCTGCGCCCATCGTCACTGGCCAACCTTGGCCTTGCCGCGTCGCTCGACATCCTCGCGCGCGAGTTTTCGACGCGGGCCGATCTCGAGGTGACCACCGAAATCGAGGAAGTGCAGTTGGATGCGTCAGCTCAATTGACCGCCTATCGGTTGGTGCAGGAGTCGCTCACCAACATCGGCAAGTACGCCCACGCGAAGAAGGTGCAGGTGCGCGTTCGCGCGCTGCCAGCCGAGGTGCTGGTGGAGGTGCGAGACGACGGCAAGGGGTTTCATCCGGACCTGGTGCAGCCGGACGCGCACGGGCTGGCGGGCATGCGCCATCGCGTGGAATCGGCCGGCGGAACGCTGGAGGTGACATCGAGCGCCGGATCGGGCACCCGGATTGCTGGGCGATTACCGAAGTCTGGGGTGATGCGCCAATCCGCCTCGCCCGATTCGATGCAGATAAACGACACCGCTCTTGCCAACCGGGGCTAAAGGCCCCAATCTCGCTTTTTTGGTGCCAAAATGTATGCTTTGCGCAAGTGCATGGGGCATTGTTCGCTATGACTATGATAGTGCGTCGCGCCGAAAGTAGCGGGCATGGTTTAAAACCGCCTCGCCCTTCCGTCACCGCGCTTCAACTGTTCGCTGCACGCTTCTTGTGA
Source organism: Burkholderiales bacterium (assembly GCA_039931475.1). Classification (GTDB taxonomy): domain Bacteria; phylum Pseudomonadota; class Gammaproteobacteria; order Burkholderiales; family Burkholderiaceae_C; genus JBBPYC01. Next base: position 5,262 of record JBDTRV010000085.1, read on the forward strand.
TGCGAACGTTCGAGAAAGGGAATGCCAAGTGAATTTCGCAACCATCCTCCCCTCGGTTCTCTACGGGTCTTCGGTGGCCGGGTTTTCCGCCGCGCCCAGCGAGTTGTTCGAGATGTTTCGCATCCTGCTGGCAACGACGTTGATCGTCGGCGGCGGAAGCCTCGCGGTCGCGCTGGTGGACAATTTTGCCAAGCGTCGCCTGGGCGGAAGCCTGGCTCCTGCTGCCGCGCGCGCCCCCGGCCACGACGGGCCGGCACGGCATCTGCCATCATTCGCACTTCAACGCTGACTCAAGGAAACCGACCATGCCCTCCCATAGCCGCGACACGCTAAAAGAAGCCAAAGCCACCGCCCGCCAATTGGGCGACGATGCCATCGATTCGGCCGAGGAAGCGCTCGAATCCACCCGCGCATTCGCCAATGATTCGCTCGGCCGGGTCAGCGAGAAAGTACGCGACCTCAGGCGCGACCTTGAACCCGCGATCGACCACCTGCGCTATCGCGCCCGCCGCGCCGCCCGGCGCGGGATCGATGCCGCCGGCGAGGCGCGTGACCGCACCAAGGAAACCGTGAACCACTACGCCGACGTGACCGGCCAGTACGTCACCGACCAGCCGGTGCGCGCGGTGCTGATCGCCGCGGCCGCCGGCGCCGCGCTTGCTGCTCTGGTGATCGCCGCGCGCGGTCGCGGCCGGCGCTAAGCGCTCGCATCCACCGCCCAACCGTTCCAGGACGAACCCGAAAACACCGCGTGGCGCTGCTGCATCCGATCTTCCCGCTGCTCATTCGCCGGCCCGATCTAATCGTCGACCACCTCGGCGGTTATCTGGCGCTGGTGCGGCAGGAAACGTCGGACGCCGGAGGTGCGCTGCTCTGGCGCGGCGTCGCGCTGGCGCTCGCGGTGTTTCTCAGCGCGATGTTTCTGGGCCTGGCCGGCGGCGCGGTGATGCTCGGCGTGATGTTCGATCGCTTCAGTTGGGTGCTGATTTTGGTGCCCGGCTTCGTGCTCGCTCTGGTGCTGCTGGCGTTGCTGTTCGCCCGACGGCCGCTATCGAAGAAAGCGTTCGCCGAACTGCAGGCGCAGCTCGCCGCGGATGGCGAGCTTCTGCGCGCGGCCGGCGACCCGGATGGCGAGCGCTGAATGAGCGCCAAGCGCCATCCCGTGATTTCGGCCGAACACCGGCTCGCGCAAACGCGCGCGGAAATCTGCGACCTGATCCTGCCCGAAACCTATGCGCCGCCGCCCGTTTCGCGGCCGGCAGCGCCTTCGGTCGCAGCGCGAGCACGTGCGGCAACCGCAGCGCGTGACCACGCACAAGCCAGCTTTGCCGATACCCGAGCCGCCGACGCCGCGCATGACGATGCTGCCGCGGCAGAGCGCGCCTTTTATCCGTACGGCGCGGCGGCGGCGATGACCGAAGCGGCGCGCAGACCGGCTCCCGCCGCGTCGCCATTCGCCTGGGCGCCATTGCTGCGCCGAGGCGCATCGGTCTGGTGGCGCCACCATCCAGCCCACGCGGCGCTCGAAGTGGCCGATTCGATGCTCTCGCACGTCGCCCGCAGAAAGCCGTATCAGATGCTGGCCGTGGCGGCCGGCGTCGGTGCGCTGGCAATGGTGATCCGGCCATGGCGGCTGGTGTCGGTCACGGGCCTCGCGTTCGCCGCGCTCAAAATGACCGACGTGCGAAGCCTGTTCGGGTCGCTGCGCGGCGACTGAATTCGCCGGGGACGGACGCGGCGGCACCCGGTACCGGAGTTGACAAAGCTCCATTCGCGAGCGATGCTCTGCAAACCATAGCTGCGAACGCCCTGCTGACGGGCGGCAAGCGGCTGAAACCATCCAAAAAAAGAACAGCTTGAGGTCGGCTCGGCCCGGGCGACGAGCACCCCCCATGAAAACCACACACGACATCAAGGACCACCCGCTGGCCGACGCCTGGGCGGAGATCACCGCCCGCTCCGCCGGCGACGAACCGCTCACGGCCAACGCCTATCGTCTTGCGTTCTCCGACCCCGAATTCTTGCTGCGACGCGAAACCCGCGGCATCCGGTTTCAGCTCGAAATGTTGAAGCCCGATCTGGAGCAACAGCGGCTGGGCATCGAACACACGATCGTGGTGTACGGAAGCGCCCGGTTCCTCTCGCCCGAAGACGCGCAAGCCGCGCTGTCCGACGCCGAGCGGCTGGGCGACCCGAAAATGGCGGCGCTGGCCCGAGCCACTCTGCGCAACGCCCGCTACTACGATGAGGCCCGCCAGTTCGGCCGGCTGGTGGCGGAACACAGCAAGGGCCGCGCGCCGGCCGAGTCGCTGTACATCTGCACCGGCGGCGGCCCCGGCATCATGGAAGCGGCCAATCGCGGCGCGCGCGACGCGGGCGCGTTGACCGTGGGCCTGAACATCGCGCTGCCCCACGAGCAATCGTCCAACATCTACGTCAGCCCGGAACTCTCGTTCAAGTTCCACTATTTCGCGCTGCGCAAAATGCACTTCATGATGCGCGCCAAGGCGCTGGTCGCGTTCCCGGGCGGCTTTGGCACGCTCGACGAGTTGTTCGAAGTCATCACGCTGGTGCAAACGAAAAAATCAAAGCCGGTGCCGATCATCCTGTTCGGCAAAGATTACTGGAAGCGGCTTTTGAACCTTGACGTGCTGGTCGAGGAAGGCACGATTTCGCCGGAAGACCTTGAGTTGTTCCAATACGCCGACGATGCGCAGGTGGCTTGGGATGCGGTTCGAGCGTTCTACGACATTTAGGCCACGCCCCTGGCGCGGTGCGTCGCTGGCCGTTAGCGCACCGAGGGCTGCTTTTGAAATACGCGCAACGGCTCAGGGAGCATGGCCATGAAGTCACTTGGAGCAAATTCGTCGGGCCTGCGGCTGGAACGCATGAAGGCCAGCGCGCAGTGGATTCAAGCCGACCACCGCGCG
>JBDTRV010000086.1:0-8086 GCA_039931475.1 Burkholderiales bacterium
GCCACTTCCTGATCGGCGGCAACTTCGCGGTCGGTCTGATCGTGTTCGCGATCCTGGTCGTGATCAACTTCGTGGTCGTGACCAAGGGCTCGGAGCGCATTGCCGAGGTCTCCGCCCGCTTCACCCTCGATGCGATGCCGGGCAAGCAGATGGCGGTGGACGCCGATCTGAACGCCGGCGTGATCGACGACAAGGAAGCAAAGCGACGGCGCGCCGAAGTGTCGGAAGAGGCCAACTTCTTCGGTTCGATGGATGGTGCCTCCAAGTTCGTGCGCGGTGATGCGATCGCCGGCATCCTGATCCTCGTCATCAGCGTCGTCGGTGGCTTTGCGATCGGTGTTCTGCAGCATGGTCTGCCGGTGGGCAAGGCGGCCGATAGCTACGTGCTGCTCGCGGTCGGCGACGCGCTGGTCGCGCAGATTCCGGGCCTGTTGATCTCGGTTGCGGCGGCCATGGTGATCTCGCGGGTCGGCAAGGAAGAAGACGTCGGCAAGCAGATCGTGCGGCAATTGCTGACCACGCCGCGAGTGCTCGGGCTCACGGCGGGAATCCTCGGTTTGCTGGGCATCGTGCCGGGGATGCCGCACGTCGTGTTTCTGGGCATGGCCGGATTGCTCGGCTATGGCGCCTGGACACTTGCGCACAAGCCGCCACCGGCGGCGCCGGCAGTGGCGCCCGCACCGGCGGCCGATGCGGACGCCACGTGGGATGACCTGCAGCCGGTCGATCTGCTGGGCCTGGAACTCGGCTATCGCCTGATCGCGCTGGTCGACAAGACCCGGCAGGGCGACCTGCTCACGCGGATCAAGGGCGTGCGGCGCAAGTTCGCGCAGGAGGTCGGTTTCCTGCCTCCGGCTGTGCATGTGCGCGACAACCTCGATCTCAAGCCGAGCGCTTATCGCGTGACCTTGCGCGGCGTGGTGGTGGCGGAGGGCGAGGCATTCCCGGGCATGTATCTCGCGATCAATCCGGGTGGCATCGCGACGCCGCTGATTGGCACGCCCACCACCGACCCGGCGTTCGGTCTTCCGGCGCACTGGATCGAGGAGCGGCAGAAAGAAAACGCGCAAATGGCGGGTTTCACGGTCGTTGATTCGGAGACCGTGATGGCGACTCATCTGTCACATTTGATGCAGGTGCAGGCAGCACGACTTTTGAGCCGCACCGAAACCCAACAACTGGTCGAACACGTGAGCAAGCTCGCCCCCAAACTGATCGAAGAAGTGGTGCCCAAGCTGGTGCCGATCGCCACCTTCCAGAAGGTGTTGCAACTGCTGCTCGAAGAATCCGTGAACATTCGCGACATCCGGACCATCGTCGAGACGCTGGCTGAGCATGGCGCTCACACTTCCGACCCAGTGGAGTTGGCGCGCAGGGTGCGGGTGGCGCTCGCGCCGGCGATCGTGCAGCAGATTTATGGGCCGACGCGCGAGCTGGACGTGATCGCACTCGAGCCTGGATTCGAGCGGCTCTTGATGCAGGCGCTGGCCAATGCACAAGCGCCCGCGCTCGATCCGGGCGTGGCTGAAATCCTCACGCGCAAGGCCGCGGAAGTTGCGCTGAAACAGGAAGAGTACGGCGTTCCGGCCTGCCTGCTGGTGCCGGACGCCATCCGCAATGCCGTCGCCCGCCTGGTGCGCCGCGCGGCGCCGCGCCTGCAAGTGCTGGCGCACAGTGAAATTCCCGAAACCCACACCATCCGCATTGGTCCGATCCTTCACGGCGCGGCCGCTTAAGCATGAACATCCAACGTTTTGAAGCACCCACCGCTCGCGAGGCATTGGCGCTGGCGCGCGCCGCTTTCGGCGATGGCACGCTGGTGCTGTCGAACCGGCAGACCGAGGGCGGTGTCGAAGTGCTGGCGGCCGCAGAGTCCGAGCTTTCGTCGCGCGACGTGCGTGTTCCCGCTGTCACCGGCAGATTGCCACCGGCGCGTCTCGCCCTTTCAGCTCCCGCCATCAGGACTCCGTCCGTAGCGAATCTCCCCGTGCGCGCGCCGCTCGTCAGCGAAGCCAGCACCAGCGAAGTCGTGCGGGCCGATACCGAGCAGCTTGCGATGAGCACCCTGTCGTTCCAGGACTATGTTCGCGAGCGCATGGCGCGCCGGCAAGAAGCAGGGCGTGGATCTGGCGCTTCGGCGGCGTCACCACGCGCGGCGTCGTTGCCGGTGGCTGCGCCGAGGGAGCCTGCTGCGCCCGTGGCAGGTGCACCGCAAGCCGCGCCACCGCAGCACAACGAGCGCACGGTGGCAGCCGCCGCCAGTTCCGCCACATCCGATTTCGCCCAGACCGTCATGAACGAACTGCGCGGCATGAGGCAACTCATGGAGGACCGCTTCACGACCCTTGCCTGGCTGGGCCAGGCCCGGCACGACGCGGTCCATTCAAACCTCATGCTCAAGTTCGTGCGGGCCGGCTATTCGGCCGCCCTGGCGCGCGCCGCGCTGGAGCCGATTGCACCCCATACGGACGCCCAGGCAGCGCTGCAAGAAGTCATGGCAACGCTCGAACACATGCTCGGGGTCGACAGCGCTACACCAAGGCTGACGGACCAAGGCGGCGTCTTCGCGCTGATCGGCGCCACCGGTGTCGGCAAGACCACGACGATCGCGAAGCTCGCGTCGCTCGGCGCAAGTGTCCATGGCGCCGCCAGTGTCGGCCTCGTGACGCTCGACGCTCACCGGCCGGGCGCCCATGAACAGTTGCGCGCGTTCGGCAAAAGCATGGGCATCGTCGTGCATCCGGCGCACGATCGCGCCGTGTTGCAGGAGTTGCTAGGTTTGCTCGCCGCCAAGAAGATGGTGCTGATCGACACAGCGGGCGTTGCCCCGCGTGATCCGCGCCGGCGCGAGACGCTCGACATGCTGGAGTTGCCGGGCATTGAGCGGGTGCTGGTGCTCAACGCCGGCGCCCATGGCGACATGCTCGACGAGGTCGCGAGTAGTTTCAAGGTCGGTGGCACCATGCAAGCCATCCTGTCCAAGGTCGACGAAGCCGCCAAACTCGGCCCGGCGCTCGACACCGTGATGCGGCACCAACTGAGGTTGCGCGGCATCACGAACGGCCAGCGCGTGCCGGAAGACTGGCGCGAGCCCGATGCGGCCGAACTGGTGCGCGAATCGATGCAGCCGGCGCTGCGCTCGCCGTTCGACGCCGGCAGCGCCGACCTCGACTACTACTTTTCGCCGGCGGCGTGCTCGGCCTGAGATCCATCCATGCTGGCCACTGCAACTTCATCCCAGATGTACACGGCGAAAGGGCGACTCGATCGCGACGCGTTGATCCGCCAACACCTGCCGCTGGTGCAGCGGCTGGCTCATCATCTGATCGCGAAGCTGCCGCCCAACGTCCAGCTCGACGACCTGATCCAGGTCGGCATGATCGGTCTGGCCGAAGCGTTGTCTCGGTTCGAAGCCAGCCAGGGCGTTCAGTTCGAAACCTTTGCCACGCAGCGCATCCGCGGTGCGATGCTCGACGAACTGCGCGAGGGCGACTGGCTTTCACGTGGTTCGCGCAAGAGCCAGAAGCAAATCGAGAAAGCGGTCCATCGGCTGGAGCACAGCCTTGGGCGCGCACCGATCGAGTCGGAAATAGCCGCCGAACTCGACATGAAACTTCCTGAATATCAGGCCCTGCTGGGACGGGTGCGCGGCTCGCAACTGGTCTATCTGGAAGACATGGGCGGCGGGAGCGAGGACGACGACGGTTTCCTCGATCGCCACACGGTCGATGCTGACGCCGATCCGATGAGCATGCTGAAAGACCAGCGGCTGCGCCGCGCGCTGGTCGATGCCATTGGCACGCTACCCGAGCGCGAGCAGCAGATCATGGGCATGTACTACGAGCACGACATGAACCTGAAGGAAATTGCCGCGGTGCTCGGCATTACCGAATCACGTGTCTGCCAGTTGCACAGTCAGTCGATCGCGCGGCTGCGCGTGAAGATGCGGAGCCATTGAGTCGTGCAGGGTCAGCAGGTTCGGCCGTTCCAGCGCACGCGCAGCGTATGCGGCGTGGGCTACAAGCCGTGGATGATGAAATCGCCGCGCGGCGAGGCTGGAAGGTGCAATCGCGCCTCGCCGACCCGGGCAAAGCGGTAGTCCGTGCCGTTGATGACGATCGACTTCATGTTGGTCCACACCCGATGGTCGATGCCGCCTTCCACCGGTGTGGACTGCAGAACGCGAAACACGGGAGGAATGGTCACCCGGAAATTCAGCCGGGCCGAAGCGTTGCCGCTGGATACCCGTGATTCGGCGAGACAGCACAGCGGGATGACCAGCATCGCGCACAAGACGGTTTTCATTCGGGCTTAATCGCAACGCGGTTGAGGTGGGCAATCATCCGGTGGCGGGCGAGTCGGCCCGCGTGCAGCCGCGGCAGGCGCGTGCGGAACCGGCAAGCCAGCCAGAGCTGGCAGCACCAACGAGTTGGCGGACTCCGGTTTTAGTGCGGACCGTTGATGCCGAACGCCATGCGTTCACCCGGCATCGAATACGTCGCGTCGGGGGGCGTACGCATGATGGACGCCAGTGCACGATCCACCACGATGCTGCGCCTGGCCAGGCTCGCACGCTGAAGCTTCAGCCTGCGCGAAATCGCCTCGATGCGGCGCCCCAAGGCTCGGTCGAGCGTTCGAGTGGATAACAACGATTCGAGCACTCGCGCATAGTCGACCGCCGCGTGACACAGCTCGCCGCATGCCGCGGTCAGCGCGTCGGGCTCGAATGACAGAAGGCTAGAGTCGACGACTTCGAGCTGTCGCTCAAGGTTGCAAAGCAGCGTGTCAGCGCCAATGCGGCCGTGCGCTGCCATGTCAGTTTCCGGCTCGGCTCAGGAATTCGTGCGCATTCGACAGCAGCTTGTCCGCCACCGCGCTCGCGTTGATGGAGAAGGTTCCGTTAGCGATGGCGGTGCGCATGGCCGCTACCTTGGTTTCATCGAAACTCGCTCCCACAGACGATCCGCCGAGCGCGCGGGCCGAGGCGGACACGCTGACCGGAACGCCGGAGACGACGCCCCTGCTCACGGCCGGTCCGCCCGGCGAGGGGCCGCGCTCCGCCTTGGCCGCGGCTGGCGAGGCTGGCGAGGCTGGCGAGGCTGGCGAGACTGCCGCCAAAGCGGCATCATTCGAGGAATTGACCTTCATCTCAAGACTCCTTGGCTCCCGAAAAAGGAGCTTCGTGCCAGTGATTTCGGCGCACTAGCAAATAACTTTAGCGGTTTTTTGAGGCGTCGCGTCACAACGAAAGCCGCACCGTTTTGGCATCGAGCACGACGCCGGTCGTCATCTTTCCGTTGTCCAGCCGCAGTCGCACCGGCTGCCCGATGACACCGGGTGTCAGAGCCTGCGCGTCGGACGTCACCTGAAAACCAGGGCCGTCCGCCACCACTCGCACCTGCGTTCCGGCCATGAACGCCAGTGGGGGCTTGACCATCGATTGGCGCAGCGGCTGCCCGGCCGCGAGGGACCGGGATGCGATCTGGCCGACCCACTGCGTCGGCTCGCCCACCACTGGCGAGGTTTCGGCCGCCCAATCGGCCTCTTCCTGTTGTGCATCGGCGGCAGTGAGCACGGCGCCGGCCAGCACGTTGTCTCGCAATACCCAGGCCGGGCCGAACGCTTTCACGGTGATCGGCAGAAACACGTTCCAGCGCGCGCTCCCATCGACACAGCGCAGCCCGAGCCGGCTCTTGCCCCACAGGCGGGTGCCGACCGGAATGTAGGGGTCGACCCGAGAACAGGGTGCAAGCCTCAGTCGCGAGTCGAGCGAGCCAACGCCCACTTCCATGCGCAGCGGCACCGCGCTGACCGAATTGGCTCGGACCACCGCATCGTCGAGCCACTGCTGCGTGGCGGAAAGGAATGCGGCGCTGACTTCGCCGCCGTCTGACGGCACTTGCTGTGCGGAGGCGGCAACGCAAAACAACGGCAGCAGCGCCAGGGCGCAGAGCCGATGCAGGTTCGGCAACAGGGTCAATGACATGCGAGGTTCCATCGATGCGGCAGGGCAAAAAAAGAGCCATGAAAGCAGTGGGAACTTTAGGGAATCTGCCGCGGCTCAAAGCGGTGAACAGCCTGCCTATACCGCCGTTCATCGGCCTTTAGTTTGGCTGCCGAGCGTTCACAATTTCCGCACGGCCCGATGCCGACCGACAACCCTCCGCGAGGACGCATGCCATGCTGGACAAACTGACGAGCACGCTGGACTTTCAAACGAAAGCTCTGGTGCTGCGCGCTGAGCGGCAAAGCAACCTCGCAAGCAACATCGCGAACGCCGACACACCCGGCTACTCCGCGCGTGATGTGAACTTTGCCGATGCGTTGCGCAATGCGACCGGGCCGGCCGGCGCCGCATTCGGCTCCACGGCCAACCCGACGCGCAACTCCGGCCCTTCCCACCCGCGTCACATCGCGTTCGCGTCTACCGCGGGTATTGATGGGGAAGCCGGTTTCGTGCTCCAGACGCAGCCAGCGCTCGACGGCAACAGCGTCGACCTGGACCGCGAGCGCGCGGCCTTCGCCGACAACGCGGTGCGCTACGAAGCCACTTTGCGTTTCATCAACGGACAGGGCAAGACCCTGCTCGCCGCCATACAGGGGCAATAACCATGTCGATGTTTTCCATCTTCGGAATTTCGGGCAGCGCCGTCAGCGCGCAGTCGCAGCGATTGAATGTGGTCGCGAGCAACCTCGCCAACGCCGATGCTGTGGCCGGCCCGGACGGTCAGCCCTACAGGGCGCGGCAGGTCGTTTTCCAGACCGTCGCGATGGGCGCGGGCAGCAGTGCCGGCGTGCGGGTGGACTCGATCACCGAAAGCCAGACGCCCGGCCGCAAGGTTCACGAGCCGGCCAACCCTATGGCCGACGCGGAAGGCTACGTCACCCACTCGAACGTCAACGCGGTCGAGGAGATGGTCAACATGATTTCGGCTTCGCGCTCGTATCAAAACAACGTCGAAGTGATGAACACGGCCAAAAACCTGCTTCTGAAAACCCTTCAACTCGGCCAATGAACGAGAAAACCAGATGACCGCCACCTTCGCCACCGCCGGCCTCGCCGGAACCGCTCCGGCCTTTAACCTGAAGTCGAGCACCGACACCAGCTCGATTTCGGCGACCGACACTGCTGGCTCGCAAGACCGGTTCCTGAAGCTGCTCGTCGCTCAGTTGAACAACCAGGATCCGATGAATCCGATGGACAACGCGCAGATGACCTCGCAGATCGCGCAGATCAACACCGTCACCGGCATCCAGCAACTGAACGAGACGATGAAGAGCATGGCCAGCCAGATGTCGGCGATGCAAATGCTGCAGGCCGGCAATCTGGTCGGCCATAGCGTGCTCACCGAAGGCAGCCAACTGGCGCTGGATGCCGACAAGCACGAGGCGCTTGGCGCGATCGAGCTCACGGGCGCGGCATCGAGCGTGAAGATTCAGGTGATCGGCGCGGGCGGCAAGGTCGTCGACACGGTCGATCTCGGCGGTCTCTCAGCCGGCCAGCACGGTTTCGCGCTCGATTCATCGGCTTGGCCGGCCGAATCGCCTTTGCAGTTCAAGGTCGTCGCCAGCAATGGCGCGCAAGCGGTTTCCGCCACCACGCTGATGCGAGATCGAGTGGTGGCCATCGGCAGCGGCGTGGACGGACTCACGCTGACCTTGCAAACCGCCGGAACTTTGCCCTACGGCAGCGTGCGCGCGGTTCTCTGACCTCGATTTTTTCCAAACAGGAGCATTTTCATGAGCTTTCAGCAGGCGCTTTCCGGCCTCAACGCCGCCAGCCGCAGCCTCGACGTGATCGGTCACAACATAGCCAATGTCGGCACCATCGGCATGAAGGGGTCGCGAGCCGAGTTCGCCGAAATTTACGCGAGTTCCGCCGGCGCGATCGGCGGCACCAACGCCGGGCTCGGCGTTCAGGTCGCTGCGGTTGCTCAGCAGTTCACGCAGGGCGGATTGACGGTCACCGGCAACAGCCTGGACGTGGCGATCAACGGCGGCGGCTTCTTCCAGATAAAGTCCGCCGATGGCTCCAACGCCTACACCCGCGCCGGCAACTTCAAGCTCGACAAGGACGGAAACGTCG
>JBDTRV010000087.1:0-7924 GCA_039931475.1 Burkholderiales bacterium
TGGTGGTAAAGCCGATCTGGTTGTTGATCACGATGTGCACCGTGCCGCCGGTCTGGTAGCCGCGGGTCTCGGCCAGCGCCAGCGTTTCCATCACCACGCCCTGCCCCGCGAACGCCGCATCGCCGTGCACCTGGACCGGAAGCACCTGTTTGCCCAGCGGGTCCCCGCGCCGGTCCATGCGCGAGCGCACCGAGCCTTCGACCACCGGATTCACGATCTCGAGATGCGAGGGGTTGAACGCCAGGGTCAGGTGCACCGGCCCGCCATCGGTGCTGATGTCCGAGCTGAAGCCCTGGTGGTACTTGACGTCGCCGCTCGGAAGGTTCTCGGGCGCGGTATGGTCGAACTCGGCGAACAGGTCCGCCGGCACCTTGCCCAGCGAATTGACCAGCACGTTCAGCCGGCCGCGATGGGCCATGCCGATCACGATTTCCTGCACGCCCTTGGTGCCGGCCGACTGGATCAATTCGTCCATCGCGGCAATGAAGCTCTCGCCTCCTTCGAGCGAGAAGCGCTTCTGGCCAACGTACTTAGTGTGCAGGAAGCGTTCGAGTCCTTCGGCCGCTGTCAGGCGATCGAGAATGTGCAGCTTCTTCTCGGGCTTGAACTGCGGCTTGCTCCGGCAGCTCTCCAGTTTCTCCTGCCACCAGCGCTTGCGCGTCTGGTCGGTGATGTACATGTACTCGGCGCCGATGCTGCTGCAGTAGGTTTCGCGCAACGCGTTGAGTAGGTCACGCAGCGACATCGTGTCCTTTCCGAAGAACGTGTTCGTGGTGTTGAACATCGTCTCCAGGTCGGCATCGGTGAAGCCGTAGAACTGCAGTTCCAGCTCGGGGATATGCGGCCGCTCGGCGCGCTTGAGCGGATCCAGATCGGCCCAACGCCCGCCGATGTTGCGATAGGCCGCGATGACCTGTTGCACCGCGGTGCGCTTGCGGCCGAGCTCGGAACTGGCTCCGCTCGCCTCCACCACGCGCGTCGTGCCACGCTTGGCCCGATCGGCAAAGGCCTGAACGACCGGCAGGTGCGGCACGTCCTTCGAATTGGAGCCGTCGGTGGCCGGCACGCTTTGCAGCGCGTCGAAATAGTCGCGCCAGCTATGGGAGACGCTGGTCGGGTCGGCGAGGTAGTTTTCATACATCTCTTCGACATAGGGCGCGTTGCCGCCGAAGAGATAGGTGTTGCCCAGATAAGACTGGTACACGGAGCCGGGCTGGCTGCTCATTCTTCGCTGACCTTTCGAATCCCTTCGGGACTCAGTGGGTTGGTGACGAACCTTCCGCGACACGGCTTGACCGATTGGCGGATGCGACTGTGGCTGGAAGGGCCTTGGAAATCAGCGGGCATTGTGCCACTGATCGGTGCATGGACGCCTCTCGAAGCCGTACCCCTTTCCGCTTCATGCTTCCATACTCATAGCAACAAACGACCAATGGGCGCGCGTTGGAGGCATTATTTTGTCAAGGATTCGGTGATCTGTCGCAGCGCCTGTGGGTCTTCGATGGTGGTCAGGTCGCCCGGGTCACGCGACTCGCATACGGCCTGGATCGCACGCCGCAGCAACTTGCCGCTGCGCGTCTTGGGCAGCACCGTCACGAAGCGCACGCGAGCTGGCCGCGCAACCGCGCCGAGTTGCGAGTCGACCAGCTTCATGATCTCGCCTTCGAGCTTCAATCGCGCCGCATCGTTCTCGAGACCGGCCGCATCCTTCGGCACGACGAACGCCATCGCGACCTGCCCCTTGAGTTGATCGGCCACGCCGACCACCCCGACCTCGGCCACATTCGGATGGTTCGAAATGCTTTCCTCGATCTCGCGCGTGCCCAGCCGATGGCCGGCCACGTTTATCACGTCGTCGGTGCGGCCCAGGATGAAGTAGTAGCCGTCTTCATCGCGGATGCCCCAGTCGAAGGTGTTGTAGACGAGCTGGCCGGGGATCGACTTCCAATAGGTTTCGACGAAGCGGTGGTCGTCGTTCCAGACCGTCTGCATGAAGCCGGGTGGCGTCGGGCCTTCGAGCACGATCACGCCTTTTTCGCCTGCGCCGGTCAGCACCTTGCCGGTGGCCTCGTCCATCAGCGCCACCTTATAGCCGGCCATCGGAAGACCGGGGCTGCCGAATTTCGTCGGCGTCTGCTCCACGCCATTGGCCACCGACAAAATCGGCCAGCCGCTTTCGGTCTGCCAATAGTTGTCGATGATCGGCACGTTGAGCGCATCGCTGATCCAGCGTGCGGTGGGTTCATCCAGCGGCTCGCCGGCGAGGAAAAGCGCGCGCAAGGAAGACAGGTCGTATTTCTTCAAGAGCGCCGGATCCTGCTTCTTGAGCACGCGGATCGCAGTGGGCGCGCTGAACATCACCGTGACCTTGTACTGCTCCACCAGCTTCCAGAAAATGCCGCCATCGGGCCGCGTCGGCAGCCCCTCATACATCAGCGTCGCCATGCCCGCGAGCAGCGGCCCATAAATGATGTAACTGTGCCCAACAACCCAGCCGATGTCGCTGGTTGAGAAGTAGGTTTCACCGGCCTTGCCGCCGTAGATTTGGCCGATGCTCGCGGCCAACGCGACCGCATAGCCGCCCACGTCGCGCTGCACGCCTTTAGGCGTGCCGGTAGTGCCGCTGGTGTAGAGCGTGTAGCTCACGTCGGTGGAGTCGAGCCATTCGCACGGCACCTTTGCATCCATGTGCCTCTCGCGCAGCGGCGCGTAGAGGTGGTCCCGGCCGTCCGTCAGCTTCATCCTTGCCAGGCCCCGGTCGACCAGCAAGACGCTTGCCGGCTTGTGCTTGGCAAGGTCGATCGCGGCATCGAGCAGCGGCTTGTATTCGACCACCTTGCCGCCGCGCGAGCCGGCATCGGAGCTCACGATCACCTTGGGATCGGCGTTGTCGATCCGGCTTGCGAGCGCGTTCGATGCAAAGCCGCCGAACACCACGCAATGGATCGCGCCAATGCGCGCGCAGGCCAGCATCGCGAATGCGGCCTCGGCCACCATCGGCATGTAGATCAGCACCCTGTCGCCCCTGGCCACGTTAAGGCTTTTGAGCACCGCCGCCATGCGCTGCACCTCGGCGTGCAGCTCGGTGAAGCTGTAGGTCTTTTGCTGGTCGGTCTCGGTCGAGACGTAGTGCAACGCCGGTTGGTCGGCGCGATCTTTCAGATGCCGGTCGACCGCGTTGTGGCACAAGTTGGTCTTGCCGCCAACGAACCAGCGCGCGAACGGCGGATTGGACCAGTCGCAAATCCGCGTCGGCTCGGTCTGCCAGTCGATCAGTTTGGCTTGCTCGGCCCAGAAGGCGTCGCGATCCTCCAGCGAGCGCCGGTAAAACTCGGTGTAACTTGGCATGGCCTGTCTCCTTGCAATACGGCCTTTGCGGCCGGGATCGATTCGAGCCAATTATGAGATGCCGACTTGCACCTGCCTGACGCGCGGCGGCGCTGCTCGATGAGCGCCTGCACCTGCCCCAACCAATCAAACACCTTCAACCGTATCGCCCGACCATTCTCCGCCGGTTTCATGGTGTCGCGTTGCGGAGAAAACCGGAAAGGAGGGCTGGAGTTTGACGTTGCCGAGCACCCAGCGCCGCCGGGTCTGACCGCGCTTCCCGCGGGCGCGTGCCCGCTACAAAAGGCAGCGGCCGTGCGGCCTCGTAGCGCAGCAGCCAGTTCCACACCACCGCCGTGCCGAGGGTCAGCGTTTGAACCGCTTCCTCGTACCCCAGCAGGTCGGCAAGCCGGCCCTCGGCGCGAATCACGGCGTCGAGGCGCTTGACGTCGCTATACATGATTCGCACGCCGCGTTGCTCGAGGTCTTGCAGCACGGCCTCGGCATATCCGCTCGGCACCTTGACTCGCAGGTACATCACCGGCTCGAATTTGGCGGCCAGCGCAGCCTCGTGGAACGTGTGGACGTAAGGATCTGCGAGGATGACGCCTTCGCCGTGCGCGGCGGCGGCGACCTGCTGTGCCTCCTTGAGTGCACTTTCGTTCGCCGCGTAGATGCGGCCGCCCCGCTCTTCGCTGATCACCAAATAGCTGTCGGGCCGCGAGTGAAGGTCGACCACGCCAGGGCGTTCGAGCGGCGTGTCGCCTTCGGCGGCTGGCAACAACAGCTGGCGCAGGGGATACCGATTGAGATTGTCTTGAGCAAACATCACGTACTTCCTCCAATGGGCATGAGAGCAAAGAAGCGGCGGGCGAGCCGATGGCGAGCAACTTCGCGCTCACCGATCATCCCGTCGCCAGCGGAATACGCGCGACCACATCGACGGCCAAGCAGATGAGCGCCACCCCGCCCGGGGCAGCTCGACATCTCGCGGAGGCAGTCAGTGCTCGGCGACGCGGCTCAATAGCGTTGCTTCGCGCCGCTGGCCAAAGATCGCCGCTGGTTCACGACGCACTGCCGCGAGCCGGCAGCAACGCGACGTCACGAGCCGCGGCAGCACCTCGGTGAAGCGCGACGCGCCCTGCGGAAAGGAAGTCATGCGGCACCACGAGCACATCGCTCGCCGCCGCGCGCAACGCCTCTGCCGCAATGCTGCCGAGCATCAGGTCCGACAGTGCGCTCCTTCGCCGCTTGCCCACTACCACGAGATCGGCGCCGTCGTGCAGTTGCTGAACCGCTGTCTGCCGGCCGGGGTCGCCTCGGCCAATGGCGTGCAGGACCCGGTGGCTTCCGGCCTCGAAGGAATCGATAAACTGGATCATGTCGGCACGCGCCTCGCGAATACAGCGGTCCCGATAGCGCTCGATGATCTCGGGCGACACGTTCGCGGACCTGAGGCGCGCCTCGATTTGCGTGTCCTGGGCATGAAACAGCGCTACATCGGCCGCGGCATCAATGCCCGAAGCCAACCGGGCGAGCGTTCTGGACTCGGGCGTGAAGTCGACCGCCACCAGAATCCGGCTGTAGGGCTCGCGCGGCACGTTCTTGATCACGAGCACCGGGCAACGACAGAGGCGCAGTAACCGCTCGGGTAGCCGCCCAAGGAACATGGACGAAATCGAAAAGGCGCGCTCGTGAGCGAGCACCAGCAGATCGGTGCTTGCCGCCTCTTCGGCCAGATGTGTCACGCTCTTGGCGACTTGTGTGACGGGCCTCGCGCTGAGCTCATGGCGTTGTGCGAGTTGCCGCGCCGAATGCGCCAGGCAAACCGCCGCGGACGATCTTGATTGGTCACTGGGGTCGGGCAGGCTCATGAGCTTGAGCGTCGTGCGATGCACAGCCGCAAGCTGGGCGGCCCGGTCAAGGGCTGCATTGCCCGCCACTGAAAAATCGGTGATTGCGATGATTGAATTGATGTTCATTGTTTTTGCTTCCCCTTGAAAGACGAGCGTTCGCCATCCCGCCGACCCGCGGC
This sequence comes from Burkholderiales bacterium, assembly GCA_039931475.1. Lineage (GTDB taxonomy): Bacteria > Pseudomonadota > Gammaproteobacteria > Burkholderiales > Burkholderiaceae_C > JBBPYC01. Next base: position 5,363 of record JBDTRV010000087.1, read on the forward strand.
GAGCGAACGAAAAAAAGAGAACAGCCGCGCGGCTGGCGCGCGTGCCGGCTAAAGCGTGTAGTTGCCGCTGGCTTCGGGCTGGAACAGGACCGAGATGACCTCAGCCGCGCCTTGCTCGCCGCTCGGTGTCTGCCAGCGGGCGATCGAACCGACCTTCAGCCCGAGCAGACTGCTGCCGACCGGCGAGAGCACGGAAACGAAGCCCGCTGCCGGCTGCGCGTCGCCCGGATAGCAAAGCGTGAGACTTTGCCGACGGCCCGTGTGCAGATCAACGAGTTCGACCTGCGAGTACATCGTGACGACGTCCGCGGGCATCTCGCTCGACAACAACGTGTCGGCCGCGTCGAGCACGCCCTCCAAAGCGGAACGCATGCCGCGACCTTGCAGCTTGCTCAACCTGGCAAAGTCCAGTTCGGTGAGCAGGCGCTCCGTTCGCGTGCCAGGCAGTTCCATCCCAATGCCAGGCACGGCCGCCTGGATCGTTTCGCAGGCGCCCATCACAGGCTCCCCTGCCATCCGCGCCGCGGGACGCGGGTGTCCCAAACGCTGGTCACGCCGGGCAACCCCTCGGCAATTCGACGGGCCACTTTCCGGGTGCGAGCATTCTCGACCTGCCCCATATAGATCACTTTGCCGTTGTCGACGGACACTTTCGAGGTGCGCGAATCCCACCACGGTTGTTGCTCGAGGTGAGCCGTCAACGTGCGCCGGATAGCGATGTCGAACTGGTGTTCGTGCCGGTCGCGATGTCGGGACAGGCCAACGTCAGGCGCGGTGCACACGAGCGCACCGTAAATCATTCCATGCATGTAGCACTCCAATCGAACGTTGCCTCCCCGCAAGGAGTAGGCAACGCGAAAGCGCGGTAGTGGCGCCCGGCGGTCGAAGGTATGCGCTAAGAAGAAAGAAGAAGCGGACCGCCGGGCTCATGGAGTGCGGGGGTGCGCCGAGGGCGAATTCTGACTCCCGCATGCACGTCCGCCCGCAACCGGCACGCCGCTTTGTGCGGTGCCGCAAGTGCTGCGTTGAGAACGACGGAAATCAGAGATTGCATAAGAGTAATTATGCCAGCGCGGCGCCGGTTTATCAACCAATGACCGCACAGTTCTTGCCGATATGCCGGCCTCCATGGCAGCGCTGCCGGGTGCATGCACAAAGGAACAAAGGACTCGGGAACGATCTCTCGCACGACACCTGCTCACCCGAAGACAGTTGTAGCCGGCTCGACCGACGCTGTTGGCATCCTGCGCGCATCAAGAAACCGAAAATCTTCTTGACCTACATGAGCGGCAACACCACGCGCCCGAGCTACGCACGCCGGCGCTATGCCTGCGACACGCTCTTCCCGCTTCGATAGGATGGCGTAGATGTCCGCCAAGCCCTCACTGTCGATCAACCGCTCCGCCAACGGTCCAACGGAGCACGAGAGTCTCGACCAGCTGCTGCAAGCAGTGCGAGCGTGCGGTGTCTGCGCGGCGCATTTGCCGCTCGGGCCGCGTCCGGTGCTGCAGGTCGGTGCCGCGGCGCGCATCCTCATCGTCGGTCAGGCGCCCGGCGCCAGGGTGCACGCCAGCGGCGTGCCGTGGGACGACCGCAGCGGCGAGCGTCTGCGCAATTGGATGGGCATTGACGCGCGAACTTTCTACGACGCAGAGCGCGTGGCGATCGTGCCGATGGGCCTGTGTTACCCGGGTCGCGCCAGCGGCGGCGATGGGCCGCCTCGGCCCGAGTGCGCGCCCATGTGGCAGGCTCGCCTTCTCGCGCAGATGCCGCGGATCGAACTGACGCTGCTGATCGGAGCGTATGCACAAACTCATTTCCTGCGCCACGTTGGCCACGTTTCGGTGACGGCGACTGTGCGCGACTGGCGCGCCCACGCGCCGCGGATCATCCCGCTGCCCCATCCTTCGCCGCGCAACGTCGCGTGGTTCAAGGCCAATCCCTGGTTCGAAGACGAACTGCTACCCGTGCTGCAACGCAGCGTGCACGGTCTTCTGGATCGTTGAGAGGGCGCGGCCCCGTGAAAGTCAACGGAGCATGGCGGCTCGCGTTGCGGCTTCTTCAGTACATCCCGCCCAGCAGGTCAGGAAGATGTTGAAGGCCCGGCGCTCCATCCTCCCCCCAATGCCTGGTAAAGACTGAGCCGGTTCAGAAGCTGCGCCTTCAGGAAGTTGATCACGTCGATCTCGGTCTGGTACAGGTTGCGCTGGGCATCGAGCTGATCGAGATAGGGCGCATAGCCGGCTTCGTAGCGCTCTTTCGCGTACTCCACCGAACGCGCCAGCACGGCGCGCCGGCGCATGACGTGCACCAACTGCTGCTTCAACCGATCGACGCCGACCAGAGCGTTCTCCACTTCACCGAAGGCCGCGAGCACCGCGCCACGATAAGCAAACGCGGCCTGGTCGCGCTGGGCGGAGGAGCTGTCGTACTGGGCCGACAGGCGGCGCTGGTCGAACAGGGGCGCAAGGATGCTGCCGCCGATACTCCACACCTTGACGGGGTTGTAGTCGAGCGCGTTGACGTAAAGCGCGCCCAGACTGGCACTGAGCGAAACCTGAG
>JBDTRV010000088.1:0-7922 GCA_039931475.1 Burkholderiales bacterium
TGCGGCTGTTTTCGAACGGCGCCGTCGAGGTCACGCTCGTCGAGTCGAACGCACAATTCATATCCTGCCCTATGTCCAACCTTGTGGTGGCGGGCGGGCTGCAGATCGAACAGATCACCACGCCCTACGATGCGCTGGCAAGCCGTCACGGGATCAAGCTGGTGAATGACACGGCGACCGCGATTGATGTTGACAAGAAGCAGGTCCGACTCTTGGGCGGCACTCCCGTCCCCTACGACAAGCTCGTACTGGCGCCCGGCGTCGACCTGATGTTCGAAGAGGTCGAAGGGCTTCAAAAAGCGCTGGCCGACGGCCGGATCGTTCAAGCTTGGAAAGCCGGCGACGAAACCGTGGCCCTGTTCAAGCAACTGCAGGCGATGCGCGACGGCGGCGTGTTCGCCATCGCGATTCCCGAAGCCCCCTACCGCTGCCCGCCCGGCCCCTACGAACGGGCGAGCCTAATCGCGGCCTATTTCAAGCAACACAAGCCGAAGTCCAAAGTTCTGATCCTCGATGCGAACATGGACGTGACTTCCAAGGGGCCGCTGTTCAAGAAGGCCTGGGCCGAGCTGTATCCCGGCATGGTGGAGTACCGGGGACAGAACAACGCGATCGCGGTGGACGCCAAGACCCTCACCGTGAAGCTCGATTTCCAGGACGACGTTCAGGCCGACGTGTTGAACGTGCTGCCGCCGATGCGGGCCGGCGCGCTAGCGGTCGAAACCGGCTTGGCGAACGCGAACGCGCGTTGGTGCCACGTTCACTTCCGCAATTTCGAGTCGACCGCGGCGAAGGACATTCACGTGCTTGGCGACTCGATCCAGATCGCGAGTCAGATGCCCAAGTCCGGCCACATGGCCAACAGCCAGGCCAAGGTGGCGGCGGCCGCCATCGCCGCCGAACTTCAGGGATTCGAGGTGGATCCGGCCCCGATGCTGAACAACGCCTGCTACAGCTTTGTGAGCGCGGATGAGGCGGTGCACGTGGCCAGCGTGCATCACTACGTCTCGGCGGACCAGACCTTCATGCCAGTGCACGGATCGGGAGGCGTGTCGGCCGTGCGCTCGAAGATCGAGGCCGACTACGCCAACAGTTGGGCACGCAACATCTGGGCGGAGATGCTGGCTTGATGCCGTCCTGGGGGCGAGTAGCGCGAATGCGAGCACCGGGATTTCGGCGTCAACCGGCAGTGCCGCTTCGTGCCGAGCGGCTACAGAACAGGTGCAGCCCGGTTACTTCAGAGCGCGCTACGGCTTGATGTAGGCCGCGCCCTGTTGCTGCAACTTCGCCAGGCGCACCACGCCGGAAGGCGTGAACTCCGCCTCCAGAATGAACTTGTCCTTGCCAATATCGCGGTTCTTGAGTGTGATCTCGCACACCTCGAAGGTCACGCCACGGCCGACCAGCGCGGCCACCGGACCGGCGTAGGAACTGCCGTTCTTGTCCTTGGCACCGACCATCAGGAAGTCGATCCCTTCCGCGTGCGTAACGACCGTGATCTTCGCCTTGGGGTCGACGTCCAGATGGTTGCGGATGTTGCGCAGACCCTTCAGCGCCTGCGCTTGCGCATCGTCGATGTGATAGACGACCTTGTCCTTGTCCTTGTCCTGCGCTTGGGCGCCCAACACCGCCAGGCCGAGCACCAGGCCGGCCAGAATCTTCCAGAGTTTCATCGCTGTCTCCTTGGATGAACCAACACAAAAAACCAGTTACCCGGTCGCAAGGCCAGGATTGCCCTGCACATTCGACAGCTTGGGCACGTTCAGCTTGCGTTGCTTCACGGTGCCGTTCTGCGACTTGAGCCAGGTCTCGACATGCTCCCAGACCGGCTTGAGGCCCGGAGCCGACTTCGCGTCTTCCGCCACCGGCGCCCAGCCCGCGACCTTGTACTTCTTGCCGGCTTCGATCGGCTTGCCGCCCAGTTGCATGTCGGAGATACGCCCCCCCCTGTCGCCCTTCGGGTTGCAGCTATAGGTCAGGCCGCCGACCCGCACCATGTCGCCGCCCTGCTGGTAGTAAGGATCGGGGTTGAACAGGTTGTCGGCCACGTCCTCGAGCACGGTCTTGATGGTCTCGCCGGTCAACTCGCTCAAGGTCGCATACGGATAGGTTATGGCCAGCTGATCCATCATGAGTTCGCGGGTGATCGCATCGCCGGGAAGCAGCGAGGTGCCCCAGCGAAAGCCGGGCGAGAACGCGATTTCCGCGCCCTGCACTTCCATGAGTGCATCGCAGATCAACTGGTCCCACGAGCCGTTGAAGTTGCCGCGCCGGTACAGCAACCCGTCGGTGACGGCAAGCTTCTCAGCCAGTTTGGCTTCGTAAGGCGCGCGCACCTTCGTGATCAGCGAATCCATCTCGGCGTCGGCCTTGATCTGATTCGAGAAGATGGGCAACAGCCGGTAGCGGAAGTCCGCCACCTTGCCGTTCTTGACGTCGAAATCCATCAGGCCGAGAAACTTGCTGTTGCTGCCGGCGTTGGTCACCAACGTCTTGCCGCCAGGGTTCGCTACCGGAATCGCGATCGGTATCCCGTCGTGCGTGTGGCCGCCGAAGATCGCGTCGATGCCGCGCACTCGGCTCGCCATCTTCAAATCGACGTCCATGCCGTTGTGCGAGAGCACGACCACGACCTGCGCGCCCTTGGCCCTCGCTTCGTCGACCACCTTCTGCATGTTGTCGTCCTGGATGCCGAAGGTCCAGTCGGCGACCAGATAACGCGGGTTCGCGATGGGCGTGTACGGAAAGGCTTGCCCGATGATCGCGCACGGCACGCCGTTGATTTCGCGCATTACGTAGGGCTTGAACACCGGGTCGCCGAAGTCTGCCGTCTTGACGTTCTGCGCGACGAAGTCGACCTTGCCCTTGAAATCCTTCTCGATGATCTCCTTGACCCGCTCCATGCCGTAGGTGAACTCCCAGTGGCCAGTCATCACGTCGACGCCGAGCAGCTTGCAGGCATCCACCATGTCCTGCGCGTTGGTCCAGAGCGCGGTGGCCGAGCCCTGCCAGGTGTCGCCACCGTCGAGTAGCAGCGCGCCCGGGCGGCTCGCCTTCAATTGCTTGACCAGCGTGGCCATATGCGCAAAGCCACCGAGCTTGCCGTACTGCCGGCAGGCAGCCTCGAAATCGAGGTAGGTGAAGGCGTGCGCGAGCTCGGTTTGCGGCTTGATGCCGGTGGCTTTCAGGAAATGGGCGCCAACCAGATGCGGCAACTGTCCGCGCATGTCGCCCACGCCGATGTTCACGCTCGGTTCGCGAAAGTAGACAGGTTTGAGCTGGGCGTGGCAGTCGGTCATGTGCAACAGCGACACGTTGCCGAAGCGGGGCACGTCGTAAAGACCGGCTTGGGCGGTCTGAGCGTCGGCGTTTGCATAACGGCTAAGGCCCATGCCGGCGGCGGACGCGGCAGCAAGCACCTGGAAAAACTCGCGCTTGGTCAGATTCATGGTTCAGTGGTCGTTGTTGCGAGTGGCGGAACGACGAGGCTCGCGTCGGGCGGGCCTGGTCCGCGGTCTTGGGTGCGCAAAACTGTTACTGGTTGGCCGGGGATGCCGGGTCGAGCAGCAACGCCATCAGGTTTCGAAGCTGCTCCTCGTTGAGCATGCCCATGTGGCCGAAGCGCGGCATGCGGGAGCAGGCGTTGTAGGCTTTCGAGTTATAGAGTTGGCCCCAGGTGTACTCGACGACCGATTTGGCCGCGGCACTCTTGGGATCAGTCACGCCGCGCAGCTTGCCGTATTGGTACAGGCTCGGGCCGATCGTGCCAAACGAGATTTCACTCTTGCTGATCTGGTGGCAGTTGTAGCAGTTGCCGCCGTTCGATTCCGGTGCGGCGGACTTGTCGCGCCAGGTCATACCGCGACCGTTCTGCGCGAGCTTTTCGCCCGCTTTCCAGTCGCCTATGAAATTGCCGTCCGATGGCATCTTCACAGTCTTGAGGTTCTCGGCTTTGATGGAATTGGCGACGTCGGGCGCGAGCGGCTTGCCCAGTGCCTTCGAGCATTCGTCGTTGGTCTTGTCCTGCTCGAGGCGATCGACGGTAGCGATCCCCTTGCTCGTGAACGACGCTTTCATCAGCTTGTCGACCTGGGCGTCGTAGTCGATGGATTGAGCCGTGGCAGCGCTAGCCACGAGCGATGCGGCTGCAGCCACGAACACCAAGGCCAAATGGTTCTTGTAGTTTGTCATGTGCTGGCTCCCATTACCGCTTGATCGCCGGCGCGATCGATTCCGCGCCTTTGGCGTTGACGCCCATGAACACGCTCAGTGCGACCGTCACGTCCGATGCATAGCCCGGATACGGAAAGCGCTGCTGACGAAAGCAATCGTTGAGCCGATGCTGCATGCTCCACAGCTCACCGCTGCTGACCCGGTACGCCGGCCAGGCTGCGAAACCGACGCCATCGCCTGGGTTCTTCGTGAGGTCCGGCAAATCCTGCAGGCGGATGCGCTTGCCCTCCTCGCCGTGGCACGAGGCGCAGGAAAAGTCGTAGGGACCGGCGCGGTAATAGAACGCACGCTTACCGAGCTCGAACATTCTTTCCTCTTGCGCATGACCCTGCGGCAGGTTGAACCTCTGGCCGCGCGATTCGGCCGAAATCCATGCCACCAAAGAGTCCATGCTCTTTTGTTCGCCCTTGTCGAAGTCGGTTTTGGCGATCTCTTCGGCATCGAACCCCTGCAGCTTCGACATGCAGGTCAAGAGGCGCGATTCGAGATCCTGCACCTTGTCGGTGTCGGCGAAATAGCGTGGCAGTTCGACGAACACGCCCTTGACCACGCCGGCGCCTTTGCCGAGGTCGCACTGCTCGAGCGTGGCGCTTTTCGGCCCGCGCTTTTGCTTCCAGAGTTCCTGCCCCTTGGCCTCGTAAAGTTCGGCCGGATTGCCGTCTTCGAGCATCTTGCGGTACTCCGCTATGGCATCGGTCGTGCTCTTTTGCTGCGCCGTCGCGGTCAACGCCACGCCCATCAGGGTGACTGCAAGTAATGGCTTCATGGTCTCCTCTCGTTTTTGTGATTGCGCGCTCGACTCGAGCCGCGCCAGTGCGCCGCCGCGACGGCGGCGCGAACAAAGATCAACTCACAGTCGCTTCGTCGGTTCGCGTCTCGCCCTTGGTGTCAACCCAGGTGATGCTGACCTTGTCGCCCGCCTTGCCGCCCTTGATGACGAACTGAAGGTAGGGGTTCTTGGCGACAGCCGGACCCCATTGCGCGGTCATCACCGGCTTGCCGTTAAGGTCGGCCTTCACGGTCTGGATGAACCAGGCGGGAATCGGCTTGCCGCTCGAATCCTTGCGTTGGCCGGTCTCCATTTCGTGAGCCATCAGCACGCGCACCGTGGTCTTGTCGCCGGACGCTTGGGCGCGAATGCGCATCGGATCTGCCATGTCTTTCTCCTTCTTGAACTCGGAATATCGATTGACAAGCGTGCGGCCGTTCAGCCGCCACACCCGCCGAGCGTGACCTTGATTTCCTTCTTGGCGTAGAGCACCTTGCCGTCGTCCATCACCGCCACGGCATACACGTCGGAAGACTGACCCATCTTGACCCGCGTCGACACGTTGGGCTCGATCATGTCGGTTATGTCGAACATCGCCGCCAGCAGCGCCGGGTTCTTCTCGACCAGGATCAAAAGGCGCTTGACGCCGGCCTTGTCGGTGCCGGCGCCTACCGGCACCACCGCGCCGTTCTCCGCGATGTCCGGGCCGGTCACGGTCACGTCCTTGCTTTCTTCGGGCGTGCCCGCAACGCCAATGGCCTTCATGAGTTCGTCCATCTTCTTGACGTCGAAAGCCGCCTTGTTCCAGTCGGCCGCCTGCGCTTGGGCCAAGCCAGGTAGCAAGCCCAAGGTGGCAAGCATTGCCGCTACTTTCGCCGAATGTGAAATCACGTGTCGTCGGTTTTGCATGGAAGTCTCCTGTTGCGAATTTTTTGGGGAAAGCTGGACCGTGTCTGATTCCGAAGCTTGAGGCCAGAGGCGAACAGCACTGGAAACGGGGTTATTTCTTCGCGCCCTGCGCAAGCCACTGCGCGATCGTGCCGGCATCCGCATCGCCGAGCGTCTGCGCCGGCATCGGGACCTGGCCCCAGACGCCAACGCCGCCGCTTTTGATCTTGCCCGCGAGGTACTTGCCCGCGTCGCCGCCCCCATCGTATTTCCCTGCGATGGCGCGGAAGCTCGGGCCGATCAGTTTGGCGTCCATGGCGTGGCACGCGACGCAGGCGTTCTTGTCAGCCAACGCAAGCGCCGCGGACACATCGGCGGCGATCGCCGGCTTCGCACCTGCGCCGGTGGAGGCTGCCGCAGCGCTCGGCGCCGCGGCAACCAACACTGCGCCGCGCTGCCGGGCCGCCTCTTCTAGCGAAGCCGGCGCCGGCTTGCTGGTGTCCGCACCGAGTTGCGCGCCGACCAGCCGGCTCTGCTCGGCCAGATTGCCATGCGCGTTGCGCGCGAACTCGGGCAGCGAGGAAGCAACTTTCAGCTCGCCCACGCAGTCCTTCATGCAGGCCACGGCCTGTACGTCGGGCTTCTGATTGCCGAACGCCGCGCCGGGCCACATGCCGTGCTCGGTCGTCATGCCATTGCGGTTCGGCAGGCGCTTTTGCACCTCCGCCATGTTCTGGTCGGACAGCTTGAAGTCGTTTGCAACGATGCCGCTCATGTTGAGCAGGTAGGCGGTCACCGCATACACCTCGTCCACGGACAACGACTTGGGTGCGTTCCACGGCATCGCGCGGCGGATGTAGTCCCACAACGTGGAGACTTGCGACAGCTTCATGAAGGTGGTGCGGCCTGGGTAGCCGCTGTCGTTCAGCCGCGCGACCTTGCCGCTTTCGATGTCGTCCTTGGTCGTGCCGCCCACGAGCGGGCTGAAGAACTGGTTGCTTTCGCCGAACACGCCGTGACAGGAAGCGCACTTGGCGTCATAGATTTCGAGGCCTTGGTCGACCGTGCCGGCGCCTTTGGGTAGGCCCTTGAAGTCGGGCCGCACGTCGATGTCCCAGGCGGCGACTTCCTTTTGCGTCGCGGCGCGACCGATGCCGGCGTACTCCGCCGTGGCACCCGCGCCTCGTGTCTGTGCATCTGCGGACGCGGCCAGCAGCAGCGCGCAAGCGACCAAGACCTCAGGAAAGCTGGACATTGCGCACCTCCCCGTTTTCCTGAACCTGCCAGGTCTGGATCGAATTGTTGTGATAGATCGACCGGGTGCCGCGCACCTCGCGCAACTGCTTCGTGGACGGCTGAACGTAGCCGGTTTCGTCAATGGCGCGGCTTTGCAGCAGCGCGGGCTTGCCGTCCCACACCCAGTCAATATTGAAGCGGGTGAGGCACTTGGACAGCACCGGCGATTCGAGCCGCGCGGTGCGCCAGTTGCGCCCGCCGTCGGCCGACACGTCCACCTGCTTGATCTTGCCGCGGCCCGACCATGCCAGGCCGGTCACGTTGTAAAAACCATTGGAAAGCAGCACCTGCCCGCCCGACGGCGTCGTGACCACGCTTTTGCATTCCTGCGTGCTGGTGTACTGGTGGTGCAGCCCGCCGGGCATCAAATCGACGTAGTGCAGCACTTCATCCTTCGCGCCATAGGGTTGGTCGCCGACCTCGATCCGGCGCAAATACTTGACCCAGCTCACGCCCTGGACACCCGGCACCACCAACCGCAGCGGGTAGCCGTTTTCGGGCCGCAGCATTTCACCGTTCTGGCCCCAGGCCACCAGCACCTCGCCGCTTTCGACCAGTTCCATCGGCACGGTGCGCGTCATGGAGGAGCCGTCCGCCCCCTCGCCGAGCAAATAGCGGCCGCGCTTGAAGTCGACGCCGCACATGTCCAGCAGCGTTTTCAAGGGCACTCCAGTGAACTCACCGCAACTGAGCATGCCGTGCGTGTACTGCACCGTCGGCACCGCGACGTTGCCCC
>JBDTRV010000089.1:0-7907 GCA_039931475.1 Burkholderiales bacterium
GTTTCTCGAACATCCTGGATTCGGCCAACGAGTTGATCGGCCACAACAGCCGGCGCCTGGGCAAGAACCTGCGCACGACGCAAGGCCCGGGCGAACCGGTGCGCGTGTTCGAGGCGGTGTCGGACCTTGCCGAGGCGCAATGGATGGTCGACGAGATGCGCCAGCTCGTGAAGAACGACGGCTTTCCGCGCCAACAGATCGCGGTGCTGTACCGCAGCAACGCGCAAAGCCGGGTGATCGAAACCGCGCTGTTCAACGCCGCGGTGCCGTATCGGGTCTATGGCGGTTTGCGCTTTTTCGAGCGGGCCGAGATCAAACACGCGCTGGCCTATTTGCGCCTGCTCGAGAACCCGCACGACGACACGAGCTTTTTGCGCGTTGTCAACTTCCCGACACGCGGCATCGGTGCGCGCAGCCTGGAGCAGTTGCAGGATGCGGCGCGCGCGGCCGGCTGCTCGCTGCACGACGCGGTAAGCAGCCTGCCGGGCCGCGCGGGCAGCAACATCGCAGCGTTCGTTGCCAAGCTCGACGTGCTGCGCGAGAACACGCGCGGGCTGACCTTGCGAGAAATCATCGAGCAGATGCTGGACCAGAGCGGATTGATCGACCACTACAAGGCCGATCGCGAAGGTGCCGATCGGGTCGAGAACCTGGAAGAACTGGTCAATGCGGCCGAGAGCTTCGTGATGCAGGAAGGGTTTGGCCGCGACGCGGTCGCGCTGCCGATCGACGAACTGCGGCAGAGTCCCGCGAGCCAAGGCATCGACCCTTCAAAGCCGGTGCTGGATGAGCCTCTTCGAGAACCTGCTGCCGCCGATCTCGCGCCCGACGCCGACACCGGCGAAGCACTGAGCCCGCTCGCCGCGTTCCTGACCCATGCCGCGCTCGAAGCCGGCGACAACCAGGCGCAGGCCGGGCAGGATGCGATCCAGCTCATGACCGTGCATTCCGCCAAGGGGCTGGAATTCGACTGCGTGTTCATCACCGGCATGGAAGAGGGGCTGTTCCCGCACGAGAACTCGCTGTCCGATCGGGATGGTCTGGAAGAAGAGCGGCGCCTGATGTACGTGGCGATCACGCGGGCCCGCCAGCGCCTTTACCTCACGCATTCGCAGACCCGCATGTTGCACGGCCAGACCCGTTTCAACCCCAAAAGCCGGTTTTTCGACGAGCTGCCCGAAGCCGCGCTCAAGTGGATCACGCCCAAGCGCTCGGCCTTCGGTGGCAATGCTCCTGGATCAATAGCAAGAAATGACCGCTTCACTAGCGGAAACGGCCATTTTGGTCTCAAAAACAGTCCTGACTACGACAAATTCGCCTCGCCGCCGGTCCCGCCGCAAAAAGCCAAGCCCTCGCACGGTCTGACCCTGGGCATGCAAGTCTTCCACGGCAAGTTCGGCGAAGGCACCGTGCTGCTGCTCGAAGGCGCGGGAGACGATGCGCGCGCGCAAATCAACTTCCCGCGCCATGGCGTGAAGTGGCTGGCGCTGTCGGTCGCCAAGTTGACGCCAGTGCCCCAATAGATCGTTTCCCGAGGACTGCATGGGGGTGAGCACGCCCTCGCGGTGTTGTCGACGATGCCCGATCGATGGTTTCCCGAGGTGCGGGACAGGCGGGCGGCCGCGTGAGGCCAACCCGACGCCGGCGTCTCGCCAATAGGTGCTTTCCCTACGCGATCGATTTACCTGAATCCAAAGCGCTGAGGCCTGCGTAAACCTTATTGCACTGAGTGCACTTGCCCAACACCAACTGACAACCTGGAGATAACCATCATGAAATGTGGAAAACTGGCCTTGAGCGCCGTCGCGCTGGCTACAGCCTGCGTCGCGGGCCAAAGCATGGCGTCTAGCCACCGCGAAGCGCCTTTCATCACGACCGCGCCCAAGGTCGACGGCACCGACCTCTACATGTTCCGCAGCTACGAAGGCATCAACGCCGACGGCAGCGGCGGCCGTAGCGACTACGTCACCTTCATCGCCAACTACCAGCCGCTGCAGGATGCCTACGGCGGCCCGAACTACTTCTCGCTTGATCCGAACGCCCTGTACGAAATCCACATCGACAACAACGGCGACGCCAAGGAAGACCTGACGTTTCAGTTCCGCCCGGTCAACACGTTGCGCGACGTGGCGCTGCCGATCGGCGCCGGCGCGAATCAGAAGTCGGTTTCGATTCCGCTGATCCAGGCCGGCACCGTCTCCGCCCTCAGCGATCCGAACCTGAACCGGGTCGAAACCTACGGCGTCACCCTGGTGCGCGGCGACCGTCGCAGCGGCACCCGGCAGACCGTGACCAAGACCGACGGCAACGCGAGCTTCGAAAAACCGGTCGACTACATCGGCACCAAGACCCTGGGCGACGCCGCCGCCTATGCCGCCTATGCTGGCAAGCACGTCTTCAACATCACCATTCCGGGCTGCGCCGCTGGCGTCAACACCGGCCGCGTGTTCGTCGGCCAGCGACAGGAAGGCTTCGCGGTCAACCTCGGTCCCATCTTCGACCTCGTCAACGCGCCGCTTGCCGTCATCACCGATCCGGCCAACATAAACGCTGCCGCGGCCAATTCGATCCAGGACAAGAACGTGACCACCATCGCGCTCGAAGTGCACAAGGGTTGCCTGTTGGCCGCGAACGAGCCGGTCATCGGCGCCTGGACCACCGCCAGCCTGCGTCAGGCGCGACTGCTCGACGGCGCGCCCGGCTCCGGCCTGCAGGCGAGCGAGAGAGTCGGCGGCGCCTGGACCCAGGTGTCGCGCCTCGGCCAGCCGCTTGTCAACGAAGTCGTGATCGGCCTGAAGGACAAGGACAAGTTCAATGCCTCCGAGCCCAGCGGCGACGGCCAGTTCCTGACCTATGTCACCAATCCGACCCTGCCCGCGCTGCTCGGTCTGGTGCTGACCGGCGATGCCGCCGGCCTCGCGCCGACCAACGTGCCGCGCACGGATCTCGCCACCGTGTTTTTGACCGGCATCACCGGCGTGAACAAGCCGACCACCGTCACCCCGTCGGAAATGCTGCGGCTGAACACTTCGATCCCTGCCGTGCCATTCGCGCAGCAAAATCGTTTGGGCATCGTGGGCAACATCGTGGCCAAGGGCAACGACAACGCGGGCTTCCCGAACGGCCGCCGGCCCAAGGACGACGTGGTCGACATCGCGCTGGTTGCGATGCTTGGCGGCCTGTGCCTTGCCAACGGCGACGGCGATGCATTCAAGTTCAACTCGATCCCGGGTGTGGCGGGTGTGACGTCGGCCTGCAAGCCGTCGAGCGTGCCGGCCGGCAATGCGGCGCTGACCGTGCATGACGGGGTGGACCAGGCAGTCGTGCCGTTCCTCGCCGGCTTCCCGTACCTGAACACGCCGCTCCCGGGCGCCAAGTGAACCTATCTCAAGAAAGGAGAACTCCATGAACCCCAACTTGAGAAACTGCGCGGTCCTGTTCGCGGCGGTCGCAGCCCTCGGCCTGGCCGGCTGCGGCGGCAGCGACAGCCCCGCGCCGGCCCCGGTACCCGCGCCGTCACCCGGTCCGGCTCCCGGACCAGCTCCGGCGCCGGTGGCATCGGACCCAAGCGTCGGCCTGGTCAAGCAACTGGTCGCCGGGGGCGGCAGCGAGACGGCCGATCCGCTTGCGCTCAGTGGCGCCGCGTTCGGCGGCAGTGAAACCGCGGAGCCCGATCCGCTCTGACGCGCTGACTGCCCGTTTCAAAAGAACGGCGTGCGCTTTGAAACGCACGCCGTTTTCTTTAGGGGCCTGGAATGATCCGCACAATCCGCCGCAGCGCGTGCATTTTGATGATGGGGCGATCTGCGGCGTTGAATTTCTTGGGCCATGCGCGGCGCTATTGGCCGCGAATCCCGCCTTGCATCTCATCCCAACCGACCGGCGCGCACAGTCGCTCCTCCGTTTGCAGACCCTCCGTGGACGAATGAACTCGAATATTCGAAACCTGTTGGCAATCGCCCTGTTCGCGTGGTTGGCGTTGTCGCCGACCGGCGCTGCGGCCGCCACCGATCTCAAGCCGCGAAGCGACTCGGAAGTCATCGAGCGTTTGCCGGCGCGCGTGCGCGGACCCTCCGGCACGCCGGCCGACGCCGCCGCCACCGCGCGCCGCTTCATCGCCGAAGCGCGCGAAACCGCCGAGCCGCGCTATCTCGGCCGCGCGCAGGCGGCGCTGTCCGCCTGGTGGGATCGGGCCGACGCGCCGCCCGAGCTGGCTGTGCTGCAGGCAACCATCGAGCAAAGCCGCCACGAATTTGCGAAGGCGCGCGAAACGCTGGAACGCACGCTGGCACGCGATCCGGCCAACGCGCAGGGCTGGCTCACCTTGGCGACCCTGGAACGGGTCGCGGCCCGCTACGACCAGGCGCTGGCCGCCTGCGATCGGGTCGCTTTAAGCGGCGCCGCCTTTTTCGGCGAGGCCTGCCGGCTGGAAACCCGCTCGCTGCTCGGCTTTCAGAACGAAGCGCGCCACGGCCTGGCCGGGCTGCTGCGCCAGGCCGCCAACGACCCGGTGCGCGCGTGGCTTTGGTCGCTGGCCGGCGAAAACGAGGAACGCGCCGGCGACGCGGAGGCGGCCGTCGCCGCGTATCGGCAGGCCCTTGCGCTCGATCCTGACGACTACACGGCGCTCGCGCTGGCCGATCTGCGCCTTCGCAACGGCGCAGCGTCCGACGCGCTCCAGGCGCTCGCGGGACGCCCGGAAAGCGATGCGGTGCAACTGCGCCGCGCTTTGGCCCTGAAACAGCTCGGCGACCCGAAATGGCGCGACCTGGCCGAAGACCTGAAGCAACGGTTCGAGGCGCTGGCCGAACGCGGCGACGACCCCGCACTGCACGCGCGCGAAGCCGCGCAGTACTCGCTCTTTATCGAACCCGATGGCGCCAAGGCGTGGGCCGCCGCCCAGGCGAACCTGCGCTTGCAAAAGGAGCCGTTGGATTGGTGGCTCGCATTCACCAGCGCGGCGGCGGCGGGAGACGCGAGCGGAGCACTCTCATTGGCGCAGTCGCTGCACGGCACGGGTCTGGTCGATGCGCGGCTCGCGAGGTGGTCCAAATGACGTGCCCCGAAGTGGATTGCGCGGCTACGCCCGGTGCGGGCGCGAGACTTGGCTGGCGGGCGCGGTTTGCTGGTCCGGTCCCGCGTTCTGACAGCGGCGCGGGCGGTCCAAGGCAGCATGGCTTGGTTCCAGCCGCCGCGCGGCAGTTGTTGGCGGGGCTCCAGTTGCCAGCCGATGCCGGCGCGCGTCCGCGGAACGCCCAATCAGATGCCTTTGCAGCGTCTTTGCGGCCGATGCTGGCTCGCGCGTTACTGGCGCTGGCGCTCGGCCTGGTTTGCCTGCCGAGCTTCGCGCACAAAGCGAGCGACGCCTACCTGCGACTGCAACCGGACCACGCCGAACTGTCGCTGGCGCTCAAGGATCTGGACGCCGCGCTGCCCGCGCTCGATGGCGACGACGATCGCAATCTGACCTGGGGCGAAATCAAGCGCGCGCTGCCGGCCATTGTCGGCTGGGTCGAGTCCGGCTTCATGCTGCGCTGCGGCAGCGCAAAAGCTGCGCCGCCGCGTTTCGTGTTCGATTCGCTCGAGCACCGCAGCGACGGCGCCTACGTCCGGCTTTCGGCGCCGTTTGCCTGCCCCCCGCCGGCCGAACTGGCGCTCGATTACCGGCTGTTAGAGGGCATCGACGCGAGCCACCGGCTGCTCGTCGCCGGTGAGCTCGACGGGCATCCCGTTGCATTCACGGTCGCGCCGCAAACCGGCAATGCGCTGGTGCTGCGAGCCGCGGCGGGAACTGAAGACGGCGCAACCGGTTCGGCCAACGGCGCCGCGCCGGCCGCACAGAGCGGCTCGTCCGTCCTCGCGCATTTTTTCCCCGAAGGCGTGCATCACATCCTGATCGGCCTGGACCACCTTGCCTTCCTGCTCACGTTGCTGTTGCCGATCCGCCTGTTCCGGGCGCGTGGCGCCGCTGGGCAAGCAGCGCTCACCACGAAGAACGAAGGCTTCGGCGCGCTGCTGCGCACAGTCACTGCATTCACCATCGGCCATTCGCTGACCCTCGCGCTGGCCAGTCTCGGCTTTATCAGCGCGCCTGCCGGTTGGGTCGAGCCTGCCATTGCGATCACGATCGGAATCTCGGCCGCGCTGAATCTGTACCCGGTGCCCCACGTGCGGGGCGACGCGCTGGCGCTCGGGTTCGGGCTGATCCACGGGCTGGGTTTTTCATCCGTCATGAGCGAGGCCGGCATCACCGGCTCGCTGCTGGTGTGGGGCCTGGCCGGCTTCAACCTCGGCGTTGAAGCGGGGCAACTGCTGGTCGTGCTCGGCTGGTGTGCGCTGCAATGGGCGCTGGTGCGGCTGTCACTGTACCGGCCGGCGCTGGTCCGCGCAGGCTCGTGGGCGCTGATCGCGCTGGCCGCGTATTGGACGCTGCAGCGGGTGGCGATGTGAACGAAAAATTGCAACAAAATATGCCTTCAACGCTCGTTCAGCATAGATTTCCAGCTATACAAGGAGTAGCAAATTGAGGTGTTATCCGCCGAGCTCGCAAGCTGCGGGAGATGAGCGCAGGGCCGCGCGCTGGCGGTCTCGCCGCGTGGTCGGCCAGGCGACCGTCTTTGCGAGTTTTCTCGCGGCCGCGTTGCCGCTCGCCAGCGTGGGCGGGGCAGCGCGGGCAGCCGAGCAATTGGCTCCGGTCACGATCCGCGGCAAAGTGCCGGTCGACGAAAAAGCCGCCGCCGCTTCCGAAGGACTGGTGCCGGCCGAGCAGATCGAAGCGCGGCCGACGCAGCGCCCGGCCGACCTGCTCGAAGCCGTGCCCGGCCTGGTCGTCACGCAGCACAGCGGCGATGGCAAGGCGAACCAGTATTTCCTGCGCGGCTTCAACCTGGACCACGGCACCGACGTGAGCATCTACGCGCTCGGCATGCCGGTGAACCAGCGCACCCACGCGCACGGCCAGGGCTATGCGGATCTGAACTGGCTGATCCCCGAGCTGGTGGACAGCGTCGCCTGGCGCAAAGGCCCGTACCTCGCGCGCGACGGCGATTTCGCAACCGCCGGAGCGGTGGAGATCGACTATGTGGACCGGCTCGACCATCCATTCGCTCTGGTCGGCATCGGCTCGCACGGCTGGCGCCGCGTGCTGACGGCCGGCTCCTGGCCGATTGGCCTAAAACCCGGCCAGCGCGCGGCAGACAGCGATGGGCGGCTTCTGATCGCGGCCGAGATCGTCGGCTACGACGGCCCCTGGACGGTGCCCGAAAACCTGCGCAAGCAGAACTTGTTCATGCGCTATAGCGAAGGTTCGGCCGAGCGCGGCTGGTGCCTGTCGGCCGTTGCATACCAGGCGCGCTGGACCGCGACCGATCAGATTCCGGAGCGCGCGGTGGCTGCGGGCCAGCTCGGCCGCTTCGACTCGCTCGACTCGACTACTGGTGGCAAAACCGACCTCACCGCGCTGGTCTGGAACGCGCGCGGCGACAACCGCGCCGGGCCGTGGCGGGCCAACGCCTATGTCTCCGGTTACGGACTCGATCTGTACTCCAACTTCACCTACGCGCTCGATGCGGCGCACGGCGACCAGTTTCGCCAGTTCGATCGGCGCACCCGCTGGGGCGCTGACGCATCGCAAACCTGGCGCTGGCAGGCCTTCGGCGCGGCGCAGAGCACGACCGTCGGCAGCCAGTTGCGGCAAGACCGCATCGGCGCCCTGCGGCTTCAATTGACCGATCGTCGTGAGGTCTACGACACGGTGCGAAGCGACAAGGTGCGCGAGACCAGCATCGGCGTTTTCATCGATCAGGCCACCCAATGGACGCCCTGGATTTCAAGCCGCGCCGGCCTGCGCGCCGACCGCTTCGACTTCGACGTGCGCGCCGACCAAATCGAGAATAGCGGCACCGCGC
>JBDTRV010000090.1:0-7901 GCA_039931475.1 Burkholderiales bacterium
CGGAGCTGCATGGGTCAGGTTCGCGTGGAATGGGTCAATCGTGTGCCGTGAGCGGCTGAAATGCCTGGGCCGCGCGTCTCCCATGAGCCCGCCTATGTGCTGCATCGCTACGACTTCAGCGAGTCGAGCCTGATCCTCGAAGTGTTCACCCGCTCGCACGGCCGGGTGGCGCTGATCGCCAAGGGTGTCAAACGGCCCAGTTCCAACTTCCGGCCGATCCTGCTGCCGCTGCAGCCGCTTCAGATCGGATTTACGGGCGATGCCGAAATCCGAACCTTGAAGGGCGCCGAATGGGTTGGCGGCCATGTGATGCCGACCGGCGACGCACTGCTGTCGGGCACCTACCTGAACGAGCTGCTGATGCGCCTTCTGGCGCGCGACGATCCGCATCCGGGGCTTTTCGATGTTTATGCCGATGCGGTCGGCGTGCTCGCATCCGGACCGGGCGCGGCGCTGGAGCCGGCGCTGCGCGCTTTCGAGCTGCTGCTGCTTCGCAACGTGGGCCTGCTGCCGCAGCTCGACCAGCAGACGCTCACGCTCGCACCCTTGGTGGGAGATGATCGTTATCGCCTCGTGCCCGAAGGCGGCTTGCTTTGCGTCACCGCCCAGGAAGAGCGCGAGGCCAACAGCGGCAGCTTGAGCGGCGCCGAGTGGGCGAGCCTGCATCGCGCGGTCGAGGGGGGCTCCCCTTTCAGCGCCACCTTGCGCGCCTGTGCCGCGTTGCTGCCGGGCCTCAAACCGCAGTTGCGCGCGCTCTTGAACCACCACTGCGGCGGCGTGCCGTTGCGCACGCGGCAGATGATGGTCGATCTGCAGCGGTTGCCCGGCGCTTGAAATACCGTGTTGCTACATAAATAATAGCTAAAAACGTCCGCTGGACGAGCAGTGGAGGCCAAAAAAGATCTGAAAATGACCCTGGGCCGAGCGCGGCACGGACGACGGGTCAACCCCGGCTGTGTCGATAAGCGTGCGCGGAGGCACCGACGACGAGGCAAGCCAAGGCGACGATGTCGGCCATGACAATGCGCGAAACTTCCGCGTTGTAGCCACCGATCGACCAGGCCAGCCACAGGAACGACACGACGCTTGCGAAACCGGCCACGAACGCGAGCGTTTGATATGCGGGCCTAAAGGCTGCGAAGACAAAGAACAGGCCAAGCAGGCCGAACAGCACCGCACGATGGCGCATCAGGATCGCCGAATTGGGTTCGGCAAAAGACAGGCCGTAGAGCGCGGCAAGCCGTTCACTGCCAAGCACGCCCGAGAGCGGCAGCAAATGAATGACGGCGACGACTAAAAGCATTGCTGAAGCCAGATAGCGCATGGGCATGGACTCCGCTTGAGGCAAACGCAGAGTGTGCCTACAAGTTCAAGCGCAGCCCCACCCGCACCCGCCGCTCGCCCAGCGGCGTTCCGATGGTCGGCTCGACATAGCGATCGAGAAGGTTGTCCACTGCGACGAACGCCTGCCACGCGCCGCCGCTGCGCCAGGTCAGCGCGAGATCGGCCGTGGTGTAGCCGCCGAGCAGCCGGCTGCCGGTGGGGATGGTCGAGTCGTAGCGCCGGCCGATGTAGGTCAGGCCGGAGGTCAGCCGCCAGTGCTTGGCCAGATCCCAGTCGACACCGGTGCCGGCCAACTGCTTCGGGCGCGAGCGCAGCGGATCGCCGCCGTCGGGCACGGAAAGCGTCATCAGCGTGCCCTGCAGATAGCTGCGCAGCGCCCGGTTCCAGTCGTGCGCGACGTTGAACTCGACGCCCTTCGTTGTCACGCTGGACCGGTTCACCACGCGCGGCGGCGGGCCGGCGTCGAAGTCGACCAACTCTTTGTACTCGGCGCGAAACAGCGTGACGCGCCCGCGCCAGCTCGCGTTGTCCGGAGTCGCGTAGTAGATCTCTTGCTGCCGGCTCTTCTCGGGCTTCAGATCGGGGTTGCCAACCAGCGGATGGCCCAGAGCGAAGAAGCTCGGCAATTTGCTGGCCGACGACCAAGCCGCCCCGATCCGGCCCGTTTGCGCCGGCAACTGGTATTGCATGCTCAGGGCAGGGTGGTTCAGCGACTCCTGTCCCGGCGTTCGGTCGTGCCGGAGGCCCACTTGAACACTCAAGGCGCCCCAGCGTTTGCGCGCCTCGGCCACCAGCGAACGGGTCTGCCGATGCAGCTCGAAGTTGGCCGGAACCATCATCGGGCCAAACGCGATCGTGCTGTCGAGCCGCCCGCTTTCGTTCAGCGCTTCGGCGCCAAGCAGCAAGTCCCAGCCGGCGTCGGACCAGCGCCAACGCAGCTTCGCGTCGCTGCGTTGGTATTGGCCGTCCGACGTCAGTGGCGGCAGCCCCATCGGGTCGCGCAAACCAGGCGCGACGCCTGGCGTGTCGCTGAAACTGTTGCGCACGAAGTCGGACAGTTGCAGTTCGACGACCTGACGCTGGCCAATTTGCTGGTCGAGCGCGAGCGCCAGTTGGCGTGAATCGCTTTTTTGCCGTTCCAGCGTGCGGATGACCGCGAAGCGCGGGCCGCCGCTGTCGTCCGGAAAGCTGCTGCTGCGACTGTCCGCGAACCGCGCTTGTGCCAGCACTCCCGTATCGCCGAAGCGCTTGCGATAACCGAGGTTGACCGAGCGCGTGCGGTTTTCGCCCGCGATGCTCTCGCGTCCGTCTTCGCGCTGAGAAACGCTCGCGCGAAAGCCGTTTTGCGAAAAACCGGCGGCGGCCGCGCGCAGGCCGTCGCCGCCGACCTCGACGCTGCCGCGGGCCGACGCTTTCTCGGTCGGCGGCCGCGTGAAAATCTGCACCACGCCCGCGAGCGCGCCGCCATACACCACCGACGCATTGCCGCGCACCACCTCGATCCGCTCCACGTCGTCGATCGTGAGCGTGTTCAGATCGACCGCGCTGCCGCGCGAGGTCAGCGAATCGTTTTGCACAATGCCGTCGATCAGCACCACCACATGGCTCGGATCGGCGCCGCGCAGGAACAGCGAGGCATAACCCCCGGTGCGCGGGCTGCGGTCGATCACGACGCCGGCGCGGCGGATCAGGAATTCGGCGATGCTCGGTGCCGCTTCGGCTTCGATCTGCGCGCGGTTGAACACGCTCACGCTTTGGTTCACCGCGGTTTCGGTCAAAGGCAGGCCGGACGCGGAAATGACGACCGTCGGCAGTTCCGGCGTGGGCGCCGCATTCTGGGCCATGGCGTTCGCAAAGCAGACGAGCGCTACTGGTGCGCCCGACGCCAACTTGAAGTTCGTCGCAAAGCTCATGGCTGTCCTCTTCCGGTTCAATGGCCCTCGCGCAGTGTGCCGGCTTGCCGAACCGCGCCTTTGAAAAGGGACATCGCCGCAGAATTCTGATGGCCCGTGTCGACATTGCCGACACCCAACAACCCTGTCAGGGTAAACCTTGATTGCGACCCTGCCCGTCGGTCGTCATGCTGCTTTGCGACCGCCCGATCAGACCACAACATCAAGCCACGCGACGGCGGTGCAAGTGCTTGGCTAGAACCAGGAGACTCGTTTCATGAAGTCGAAAACCTTGTTGCGCATGGGCGTCGCCCTCGGGCTGACCTGCCTTGCGGCAGCGCCTGTGCTGGCGCAGAAGATACCGGCCACGCCGGAAGAGGTCGCGCATCCGGGCGGCAAGATCCCCGGTGCTCCGAAAGTCGCGCTCGTCAAGGTGGCCGACGGCTTCGCCGATCCGACCGGCGTGACGGCCGTCAATGACGGAACCGGCCGGCTTTTTGTTACCGAACGTGTGGGGCGGGTGCGGATCGTGAACAAGGATGGCACCGTCAACAAGGAGCCGTTCATCGACCTGACCAACATCAACCCGCTCGGAACCGACGTGCAGACCGGCTTCGTCGAGCAGGGGCTCTGGTCGATGGCGTTCCACCCGAAGTTCAAGGAAAACGGCTACGTCTATGTGCACTACGCGAACCTGCCGTTTAACGGCGCATCGTTCGTACTGCGGCTGACCGTGGACCCGAAAAGCCCCGACAAGATCAGCAAGGAGCAGACCACCAAGAGCGCGAAGGTGTTGTTCAACATTCCGCAGCCCTACTACAACCACTACGGCGGCATGATCACCTTCGGCCCGGACGGCATGCTCTACATCGGCAAGGGTGACGGCGGCTGGGAGGGCGACCCGCTCAACGCCGGCCAGAACCTGAACGTGCTGCTCGCGAAGATCCTGCGGGTGAACGTCGACACGCCGGACGACGTGCCCTATGCGATCCCGAAGGACAACCCGTTCGCCAAGGCCGATCGACCGCAGCTCATGTCGCTGTTCGGCATCACGGAGATGGGCTTCTCGGCCAATCAGATCGGTTCGCGTCCCGAGACCTGGGCCTTTGGCCTGCGCAACCCCTACATGTTCCACTTCGATCCGAAGTCGGGCGACCTGTTCATCGCCGACGTGGGGCAGAACCACTGGGAGGAGATCGACTGGCAGCCCGCATCGTCGAAGGGCGGCGAGAACTATGGCTGGAAGTGGAACCAGGGTTCGCACTGCCACCCGGCCAAAGGCAAGGACGACAAATGCGCGATCGTCGGCACCCTGCCGGTGGCTGAGTATCCGCACCAGGAAGCCTATCCGGGCGCGCCTAAAGAGAAGACCGGTTGGGGTTGCTCGATCCAGGGCCTGGGCGTAGCCAACTACGGCGGTTTCGACAAGACCTATCTGGTCGGCGACTGGTGCACGGGCCGCCTGTTCGGCGTGGCCTGGGACAAGAGCGCGAACAAGTGGCAACTTGAAGAGTTGCTGCAATCAACGTTGCAGTTCACCGGCGGCAACGTCGATCAGGACGGCTATGTGCTCGCGGTCAATTGCAACTGCTTCTACACCGACGACAAGGGCGCGGCCAACAACCCGCCCGGCGCGCTGTGGCGCATCATGCCGGCCGACAAAGTGCCGCAGGGCGCTGAAGTGGCCAAAGTGAAGGTGGCGCAGTAGTAACCGTTTGGGCCACGCCCCCTCGCGAAGCCGCATGGGCGGCGCGCGGGGGATTGTTTTTGTTCAGGGCTTTTCACAAATGATGCATCTCGCAAACCGCGCAATCATCGGGTTGGCCATCGCGGCCAGCGTTTCATGGTCGGGCGTTGCGCTATCCGGCGACCTCGCGGACTTCAAGGATCCGTTCGACGGGTCGAAGCTGAGCTTCCCGCTCAAATCGGGCGAAACGGAAACTGCCGCGCTGAAAAAATTCAAGGAAACCGGCGACAACGACTATCGCAAGGACAGCGCCGCGATCGCAAAGGGCAAGGAGCTGTACGACCAGTGGTGCCAGCTTTGCCACAACGCCGACGGCTCGGGCAAGATGGGACCAAGTCTGATCAGCAACGACCCGGTTTACAAGCAGAGAAAGACCGACCCCGGCATGTTCTCGATCATCTACGCGGGCGCTAGCGGCGCGATGCAGGCGTTTTCGAAGCGCGAACTCACGCAGGACGATATGCTCAAGATCATCGCGTACGTGCGCACGCTGGAGAAGAAATAGCGGCTGCCATCGCATGCGGCGTGCCGCGCCGCCCGTGTGGCCGCCGCTAAACTGGGCCGCGCCAGGTCGCACTGACTGTCATGCAGTCGCGCCAGATACTTGCACTACCATGGCCATGGCCGTGCGGCGCAATGGCTGCGCCTGGTTGCCTTTCGACTCATGAGTTCCAAACCCACCAAAACCGCGCTCTCGGTCAACCTCAACAAGGTTGCGCTCGTGCGCAACACGCGCGCGCTGGCCCTGCCGAGCGTGGTGCGCGCGGCCGAGCTGTGCCTTGCCGCCGGCGCGCACGGCATCACCGTGCATCCGCGCCCGGACGAGCGGCACATCCGCGCCGGCGACGTGCACGATCTGGCCCGGCTGATGAAACAGTGGCCGCAGCGCGAGTTCAACATCGAAGGCAACCCGTTCCACAACCTGATGGAGTTCGTGCGTGCGGTGCGCCCCCCGCAGGCGACCTTCGTGCCCGATTCGCAGGCTCAGTCCACGAGCGACCACGGCTGGGAGCTGCCGCAAGACGCAGAACGCCTGGCGCCGCTGATCGCCGAAGCGAAGGCCTTGGGCGTGCGGGTCAGCCTGTTCATGGACCCGCAGCCCGATGCGATGCAGGCCGCTCGTGCCGTCGGCGCGGATCGGGTCGAGCTGTACACGGAAAGCTACGCGCATGCTTTTGCGACGCCGCGAAAAGACGAATCGCTACGGCAGTTCGCGGCTGCCGCCCGCGCCGCGCAAGAAGCGGGCCTCGGCGTGAATGCCGGGCACGATCTGAATCGCGACAACCTCGCCGACTTTCTCGGTGCGGTGCCCGGCGTGCTCGAAGTGTCGATCGGCCACGCCTTCGTCGGCGATGCGCTGGAACTCGGCTACGCTGCCGCCGTTCGCGACTACCTGCGCTGCATCGACGACGCTGAAGCGGCGCGCCGGGCGCCGTGATCTACGGCATTGGCACCGACATCTGCGACGTGCGACGGGTGCGTGCGAGCGTCGAGCGCCACGGCGACCGCTTTGCCGAGCGCGTGCTGTCCGAGGGCGAACTCAAGACCTGGCGCGACCGCTGCGAACGCTGGCCGGATCGGGGTCTGCGCTATCTGGCGACACGCTTTTCGGCCAAGGAAGCGTTCAGCAAGGCGATCGGCATGGGCATGCGGATGCCGATGAGCTGGCGCCTGTGCGAGATCGCAAAAATAGCGAGCGGTCAGCCGGTCGTCGTGCTGCACGGTGACCTGAAAAACTGGTTCGAAGCCCAGGGCCTCACGGCGCACGTGAGCCTCACCGATGAAAGCGACTATGCGGCGAGCTTCGTCGTGATCGAGAAAACATGAGCAAGAAATCGAAGAAACAACAGAAATCCGGCACGGCCGTCCCGTCGGCCTACGCACCGGTCGTGCTCGATATCGCGGGCACCGAGTTGACCAAAGCCGACCGCAAGCGCCTCAAAAATCCGCTGACCGGCGGCCTCATCCTGTTCGCGCGCAATTGGTCCGAAGCCGGCGGGCGCCAAGCGTTGACGCGGCTCTGCGCCGACATCAAAAAGGCGCGGCCCGATTTGCTGGTCTGCGTCGACCACGAGGGCGGCCGGGTGCAGCGCTTTAAGGAGGGCGGTTTCACCCATCTGCCGCCGATGCGCGCGTTAGGTGAAATGTGGATGCAGAGCGAGGACGATGGGCAGTCGTCAGCGATGCATGCCACGCACGCCGCGACCGCTTGCGGCTTCGTGCTCGGGGCCGAACTGCGGGCCTGCGGCATCGACCTGAGCTTCACGCCGGTGCTCGATCTGGATCACGGGCCAAGTGGCGTCATCGGCGATCGCGCGTTTGCACGCGATCCACGGGTGGTCGCGTTATTGGCCAAGAGCCTGATGCACGGCATGCTCGCAGCCGGCATGGCCAACTGCGGCAAGCATTTTCCGGGGCACGGCTTTGCCAGCGCCGACTCGCACTTCGACGCTGCCGTCGACCCGCGCCCTCTGGCCGAGCTGCTTGCCGACGACGCCGCGCCCTACGGCTGGCTCGGCGGTGCGCTTTCGGCCGTCATGCCGGCGCACGTGATCTACACGCAAGTCGATGCGCGGCCGGCAGGTTTTTCCAAACGCTGGCTCGGCGAAATTCTGCGCGGCCGCCTCGCATTTGGCGGCTTGATTTTTAGCGACGACCTGTCCATGAATGCCGCGCGCCGGCTCGACGGCCGTGACCTGAGCTACACCGACGCGGCGCTGGCCGCGCTTGACGCCGGTTGCGACATGGTGCTGCTGTGCAATCAGTCGCAAGGCGCGGGCGAGGAAGTAGATGAACTGCTGGCTGGCCTGACCCAGGCGCTGGCCGACGGACGGCTGGCATCCGAATCGCAACAGCGGGAGCGCCGGCTCGCGCTGTTGCCGCGCGCCGCGCCGATGCTGTGGGACGACCTGATGGTC
>JBDTRV010000091.1:0-7885 GCA_039931475.1 Burkholderiales bacterium
GACACCGGCCGTTCCAAAGGCTTCGGCTTTGTCGAAATGGGCAGTGATGCCGAAGCGCAGGCGGCTATCGGCGGCATGAACGGCCAATCTTACGGTGGGCGCGGCCTTGTGGTGAACGAAGCCCGTCCGATGGAAGCGCGGCCCCCGCGCAGTGGCGGCGGCGGCGGTGGTTACGGCGGCGGCGGTGGTGGCGGCTATGGCGGCGGCGGCGGTGGTGGCCGCAGCGGCGGCGGTGGTGGCGGCTACGGTGGTGGTGGTGGCGGCGGCGGTCGCGGCTACTGATCGCTAACTGGCGGTTACTTGGCGGCGCTCAGGCGCCGGCCATTCGGAAGCGCGTGGCAACGTCCGCGATCTCCCAAAACCCTCCCATCGCGGAGGGTTTTTTGCTTTTGGGGAGGATCTGCATCACTCCGAGCGTGGGAGCCTTGGTGCGCATGCATTTCCTCCGGCGCGCTGGCGGTGAGGTCAACAAGAACTCTCCATGGCGGCTCCGGCCGCGACGGTTGCCGCCGCCATGTGAGCCGGCACGGCGCCCCTTAAGGCGCTGTCGATCGCTCGAGGCGTGCCCGCGATCGACGGCTTTGAGGAGCCGCGTCGGCACCGTGCACCTCGGCGCGCTGCCGATCGGTCCATGGCCTGCTCGATCGGCTCGACGCCTGGGCCGCCGCGTATACCGCGCTCCTGGCGGGTACGCTGAAATCCCCTCGTCAGCCAGCGCAGACGTGGCTTAAGCAGCGCCGTGGGATACTTTTGCACCGCAGCCCCTCGGCCGCCGGGCGCCCCACATGAACCAACTCCGCCTCTTTCTGCCCTGCGCCGCCGGCGTGGAAGACTTTCTTGCGCAAGAAGTGCACGGGCTGACCGGTCTGGCCGGCGACGACCTGCTGGTGGCGCGCGCGGGAGTGCGCCTTCGTGCGAGCTGGCGCGACGCGCTGCTCCTGAACCTGCACTGCCGGCTCGCGCAACGGGTGCTGATCGAGGTCGCGCTCGCAAGCTATCGCAACGAGGCCGACCTGTACGAGATCGCGAGCAATGTCGCCTGGGAAGCCTGGTTTACGCCCAGGCAAACGTTCAAGGTCGAAACCACCGCGCAGCACAGCCCGCTCAAGAGCCTGAACTTCGCGACCCTGAAGATCAAGGACGCGATCGTCGACCGCTTTCGCGCGCGCGCCGGCGGCGTGCGCCCGAGCATTGAAACCCAATGGCCCGACGTGCGGGTGTTCGCGCATCTGACGCCTGACGAGCTCACCCTCTACGTCGACTCGAGCGGCGAGCCGCTGTTCAAGCGCGGCTGGCGGCAGGACAAGGGCGACGCGCCGCTAAAAGAAACGCTGGCCGCGGCGCTGCTCGCCGCCAGCGGCTGGTGGGATCCGGAAAGCGGCGCGGTGGCGGACCTGCCCCTGTACGACCCGTGCTGCGGCAGCGGCACCATCGCGATCGAAGCCGCGCAGATCGCGCTCGGCATTGCGCCGGGCGGGTTGCGGCGGTTTGGTTTCGAGCGCCTGCTGCCGTTTCAGCCGCACGTCTGGGATGCTATTAAAAGCGAAGCGCAAAAGCGAGACAACACTAGCGGCGAAGGCCAAAATAGTTCAAAAATCAGCGTCAAGCCATTGATTTTCGGCAGCGACGTCGCGCACCGGATGGTCGACTTTGCGCAGCGCAACGCCGAGCGTGCGGGGGTGGCTGCCGCCATCGAACTGCGCGGCGGCGACGCGCTGCAGCGGCTGCCGCCGACCGAAACCGCCGGCGTGCTGCTACTCAACCCGCCCTATGGTGAGCGGATCGAGGTCGCCGGCGTGGCCGGGGCGCGCACCGCCGGCGGCCGCGAACAGGCGCAAACCGAAGATGGCGGAGAATTTTTCAGCCAACTCGCCAGCCACTGGAAGAAGCACTACAGCGGCTGGTCGGCCTGGGTGCTCACGCCCGATTTCAAACTTGCGAGCCGCATGCGCCTAAAGGAGTCGCGCCGCGTGCCGCTGTGGAACGGGCCGATCGAATGCCGCCTGCTGCGCTTTGACATGGTGCGTGGCTCGGCGCGCGACCGAACGGCCCACGCTGCAACGAACGACCCCGCATGAGCCGGCCGCTCGTCATCGACACCAACATCGTGCTCGACCTGTTCCTGTTCGACGATCCTGCCGCTCATCCGTTGAAACAAGAGCTCGACAGCGGCGCCGCGCGCTGGCTTGCCACCGCCGCAATGCGCTGCGAGTTGGCGCGCGTGCTCGGCTACCCCAACATCGCCCGCTGGCTCGAGCGCCACGGGCGCGACGTGGCGCGGGTCGGCGCCGACGTGCTGGCGCGCTTCGACCAGATCGCGCGGTTGCACGACGCGGCAGCGCCCGCCCCGCTGTTGTGCCGCGATCCGGACGACCAGCCGTTCATCGACCTCGCGTGGGCCCACGGCGCGGATCTCGCGAGCAAGGACGGTCGCGTGCTCGAACTCTGGCGCCGACTCGCGCCGCGCATAGCCCCGCACGTAGCGCCTCATCTCGCGCCGCACGTCAAGCTGTACGTAAAGCCGCACCGAGACTCTTGGCTTTCGGCATAGCAAGCCATCGCACGGGCGCGTCCGATACCCAACGATCCCCTTCAGCACCGGCGCGCCATGCACCCCATGCTCCAATAGCGGTCCAGCGCCGCGACCGATTGCCCTTCGATGAACGAACAGCTCCCCCTCGACCTCAACGCCGCCGATGCCCCGCCGCACCGCATCGTCGAGCTCGAACTCATCCTGGATGACCTGCGCACGCGCTGGGACGAAACGCCCGAGTGGGAGTTTTGCGAAGGCTTCATGGCTGCGCTGCTGTGCACGCGGCGCGTGATCGAAGCCGACGAGTATTTGCCGATGCTGTTCGGAAGCGCCGAGCAGCGCGGCTTCGGCCCGGAGGAAATCGCAAGCCCGTTTGCCGACCCGCGGCAGCAGCAACGCTTCGAGGAGCTTTGGCATGAGCGCTTGAGCGAAGTCGTCGCCGCGCTTGAGGCCGACGTCGAAACGCTGGCCGACGAGCGCTCCTATGAGCCTGATTTGTTCGACTCCCGCGCTCTGATCGCCCAGCTGCCCGAGCATGAGCGCGAGGGCGTCGATCCGCGCGACGAGCCAGCCCTCGGAGAACTTTGGGCGCTCGGCTTCCTCACCGTGGCCGAGTTCTGGCCCGACGAGTGGCAACCGCCGCGCGACCGCGAGATGCGCAAGGTGGTGCAGGAGGCGATGGCCACCATCGAAGTGCTGCTCGAAGACGACACCGCGCCACCCGACGTGTCGCCTTATGACGAGGCCGATCCGCCCTCCGTCAGCCGTGCAAGGCTGGACGCTCTCGGCGCCGCACTCTGGGCCGTCTACGATCTGTACGACGTCTGGCACAGTCTCGGCCCGCGCATCGCGCCGGCGCGCAAGGCCGACACTCCCGGCCGCAACGACCCGTGCCCATGCGGCAGCGGCAAGAAATTCAAGAAGTGCCACGGGGCCTAACTGGATCGCGTATCGCGGCGCGTGCCGCCACTGACCCGGATTCAGGCACAATTTTGCGCATGATGATTCCTGCCCCCTATCCGATCGGCCGCCCACGGCGGCTGCGCCGCGATCCCTTCACGCGCAACTTGGTGCGCGAAAACGCGGTCACTCCGCACGATCTGATCCTGCCGGTGTTCGTGGTCGACGGCGCCAACCGGCGGGAGGCGGTGGCCTCGATGCCCGGGGTAGAGCGGCAGAGTGTCGATCTGCTGTACCGCACGGCCGAGGAGTGCGTCGCGCTCGGCATCCCGGTGCTCGCGCTGTTTCCGGTGATCGAGCCGGCGCTCAAAACGCCCGACGGCAAGGAAGCGCTGAATCCCGAAGGTCTGGTGCCGCGCGCGGTGCGCGAACTCAAAAAGCGCTTTCCCGAACTCGGCGTGCTGACGGACGTGGCGCTCGACCCTTTCACCAGCCACGGGCAGGATGGCCTGCTGGACGACACCGGCTACATCCTGAACGACGAAACGGTTGAAGTGCTGACGGCGCAGGCGCTGGTGCAGGCCGAAGCCGGCGTGGACATCGTCGCGCCGAGCGACATGATGGACGGCCGGATCGGCGCGATCCGCGAAGCGCTCGAAGCGCGCGGCCTGATCCACACCCGCATCATGGCCTACAGCGCCAAGTACGCGAGCGCCTTCTACGGCCCGTTCCGCGACGCGGTCGGCTCGGCCGGCAATCTGGGCAAGAGCGACAAGAAGGTCTATCAAATGGACCCCGGCAACAGCGATGAAGCGCTGCGCGAAGTAGCGCTCGACATCGCTGAAGGGGCCGACATGGTGATGGTCAAACCCGGCATGCCGTACCTGGATGTGCTGCGCCGCGTAAAGGACGAATTCCGGATGCCGACCTTCGCCTACCAGGTCTCAGGCGAATACGCGATGCTCAAGGCGGCGGCGCAAAACGGCTGGCTCGACCATGACGCGGTGATGATGGAAGCGCTGCTCGCATTCAAGCGCGCGGGCGCCGATGGCGTGCTGAGTTACTTTGCGCTCGACGCGGCGCGTCTGCTATCCAAACGATAGCGATAAATCGTTAATGAACGGGCGGTGGAGCCGCTTTTCTCTGACAAAACACGACCGCAGCAGATCTCAACGCCGCCGATGCGCATCTTCTCGATCCGAAATGGGGACCTGCTAGAAACCAGTTCGCTGCCCGTCGTGCCGGCGGCCACCGGATATTGCTGGATCGCGATCGAACGCGGCGAGTTGGAAGCGCGCCTGACCGAAGTGCAGGCCGCCATGCAGCGGCTGGCCGGCATCCAGTTGCTCGAACTGCATGTGCGCGACCTGCTCAATGACCAGTTGCCGTCGCACTACGACTTCACCTCACAGTACGACGTGCTGGTGTTCCGCCGGCTAGCGGCGCACGGAGCCGGCCGGCGCGGCGGGCTGACGTCAGCGGCCACCACTGCACCGCTTTCCGCGCCTCCGCGCGAGACCAAGATCGAAGCAACAGGTCAGGCAGCGGCGCCAGCCTCGCTATTGCGCCAGATCGACACGAACCCGGTCGGCTTCGCGGTGTTCGACCGAATCCTCATCTCGGTGCATCCGGCAGGCGCGGCGCTGCGCGATGCGTTTGCTGCGCGGATGCTTCACGCCGCCAGCGCCGAGGGCCGCCCCGGCGCCGGGCGGCTTGCGGCCAGCCCCGCCGACCTGATGCTGCGCATGATCAACATGATGGTCGACGGTTTTCTCGACCTCAGGCGCGACCTCACGCGCGAGCTCGACCACTGGCAGACCGAGCTGCTGCGGCCCAAAAGCCGCGCGGTGAACTGGAACACCATGCTCGAGGCACGGCTGGCGCTGCACGAACTCGATCAGATCTGCGAAGACCAGCACGCCGCGATTCAGGACTGGATCGATGCGCTCGACTCCTGGCCCAAGCCCGCAACCCAGGCCGGCGAGCGCGAGCGCGATCTGCTGCTGGTGCGCAGCCGCGACGTACTCGAACACATCGAACGGGTGGTGCACCACGTGCGCCGGCTCGAGCAAAGCGCCGAGACCGCGGTGCAGATGCACTTCTCGGCGCAGAGCAACCGCACCAACGACATCATGCGGATGCTCACTGTGCTTACCGCCGTGTTTCTGCCGCTGAATCTGATCGCCGGCATCTTTGGCATGAACTTCGAGTCGATCCCGCTGTTGCACAAGGCCGACGGCTTCTGGATCGCGATGGGCTCTATGCTCGCCATCGCGTTCACATTGGTCGTGTTCTTCTGGCGCAAGCGCTACCTCGAACGGACCGAGAAATAGCGCAGCCCGCTGAGGTCGCGCGATCGTTTGCGCGCCGCCCGCCGCGCGCCCGGCAATCACCCGCCCAAGGCCGCGAACCTTTTACGGCAGCCCGGAATTGGTCGGGTGCCTCGATGACGTCGGCCGAGCGGCCGACGGATCAACCTGCCGCCGCCAAGGCCTCGTCCAGCAGCTCCACCCAGTGCGCCACCCGCGTGCCGGTGCCGCTTTGCAGATGCGTGATGCAGCCGATGTTCGCGCTCGCGATCACGTCCGGCTGGCCTTGCTTGAGGTTGCCGAGTTTGCGGTCGCGTAGCTGCAACGCCAGATCGGGGTTCAACACCGAATAGGTGCCGGCCGAGCCGCAGCACAGGTGCGATTCGTTGGTGGCGATGCGGATCTGAAAGCCCAAAGCCGTCAGGTGCCTTTCAACGCCACCGCGCAACTGCTGGCCGTGCTGCAAGGTGCAGGGCGGGTGGAACACGATGCGCTCCTTGGGGGCGGTGACTTTTCCCTTCAGCGCCTCGGCGATGTCGGGCAGCAGCTCCGACAGGTCGAGCGTTAACTCGCTGATGCGGCTGGCCTTCTCGGCGTATTTCGGGTCGTCCTTCAAAGTGTGGCCGTACTCCTTCACCGTGACGCCGCAGCCCGACGCATTCATCACGATCGCTTCCACCTGGCCGGCTGCGACCCGTGGCCACCAGGCGTCGATGTTGATGCGCATCTGGTTCATGCCGCCATCGTGATCGTTCAGGTGGAACTTCACGGCGCCGCAGCAACCGGCCTTGGGCTCGAGCAAGGTCTGGATGCCGGCCGCGTCGAGGACTCTTGCGGTCGCCGCGTTGATGTTCGGCATCATCGACGGCTGCACGCAACCGGCGAGCATCAGCACCTTGCGCGGATGCTCGCGGGTCGGCCATTTTCCGGCCGCCTGTCGGGCCGGCACCTTGGCCTTGAGCTTCTCCGGCAGCAGGCCGCGCACCGCCTGGCCCAGCGCCATCGCGGGGCCGAACGCGGACGAGGTCAGCCCTTCCTTCAGCACCCAGCGCAGCGCTCTTTCGCCGGCCGGGCGCGGCACTTTTGCGTCCACGATCTTGCGGCCGATGTCCACCAGATGCCCGTACTGCACGCCGCTCGGGCAGGTTGTTTCGCAGTTGCGGCAGGTCAGGCAACGGTCGAGGTGCATTTGCGTTTTGCGCGTCGGCACCGCGCCTTCGAGCACCTGCTTCATCAGGTAGATGCGGCCGCGCGGGCCGTCGAGCTCGTCGCCGAGCAACTGGTAGGTGGGGCAGGTGGCGGTGCAAAAACCGCAGTGCACGCACTTGCGCAGGATCGCTTCGGCTTCGAGGCCGTCGGGCGTGTTCTGGAATTCGGGGCTGAGTTCGGTTTGCATGGCGGCGCGCGCTGCTCTTTCTCAAAAATCGGGCGACAGCCGGCCGCGGTTGAAGATGCCGGCGGGATCGAACTCACGCTTCAACTCTCTCTGAATTCGGTCCAACGGGGATTTTGGGGGTTCAAAACGGCCACCACCGCTTGGCAGCTGGCCGTTTTCAGCTATGAACAACGTAGCATGACCGCCCGCCGTTGCCGCGGCCGCGCGCAACCGGCTCGCGCTCTTTTCGCCCGCCTCGGCGCGCACCCACCGCTGCGCGCCATGCCATTCGACCAGCGGCGGCTCCGGCAGACCCTGCAGTCGCGCGGTTTGCGGAAGCGAGAGGCGCCACAAATCCTGACCGGGCGCGCGCTCCTTGAACCACGGCAGCCGCTGCTCACGGCAATCGTTCCAGTCGCCGGCCGCCTGTGCGTTCTCGATGCGCTCGCCGCCGAGCTTTTCGCACGCCGCCTGAACCGCCGCCTCGGCACCGCGCAGACGCAGGAACAGCACGCCCAGGCCTCCGTCTTCCACCCAGCAACTTGCATTGAGCGGCAGCGGCTGGCCGCCCCATTCATTGAGCTTGGACAGCGCCTCGCCTTCGCTCAATTCAAACTTCAAGGTCGCTTCGGCTTTGGCCATCGGCAGCACCTTCAGGCTGACCTCGACGATCACGCCCAGCACGCCGAGCGAGCCGACCAGCACTCTCGAGACGTCATAGCCCGCCACGTTCTTCATGACCTGCCCGCCGAAGGTCAGCAACTCGCC
>JBDTRV010000092.1:0-7876 GCA_039931475.1 Burkholderiales bacterium
GGTCGGGCTTGCCGGTTTCGCACCAGACCATGTCGGCCACTTCGGCGTAGGCCAGGCCGCGCGAGATCGCTTGCTCAAGGCCCGGCTTGCTGCGGTAGAAGCCTTCGACGGTGCGCTCGCCGGTCATGAAGGGCTTGTCGTTGTCGTCGACATCGCTGGTCACCAGGTCGGCGGCTTCCGCATCGGTGCGGGCGATCACGAGCGTCGGCGTGCCCATCACGTCGGCGGCCAGGCGCGCGGCCTGCAGCTTGGCGACGGCCTCACGCGTCGGCACCAGCACCTTGCCGCCCATGTGGCCGCACTTCTTGACCGAGGCGAGCTGGTCTTCGAAGTGCACGCCGGCGGCGCCCGCGTCGATCATCGACTTCATCAGCTCGAACGCGTTCAGCACGCCGCCGAAGCCGGCTTCGGCATCGGCCACGATCGGCGCGAAGAAGTCGATGTCGTTCTTGCCTTCGGACCACTGGATCTGGTCGGCGCGCGTGAAAGTGTTGTTGATGCGCTTGACGACCATCGGCACCGAGTTGGCCGGGTACAGCGACTGGTCGGGGTACATCTCGCCTGCGAGGTTCGCGTCACCGGCGACTTGCCAGCCGCTCAGGTAGATCGCCTTCAGGCCAGCCTTGACCTGCTGCATCGCCTGGTTGCCGGTCAGCGCGCCGAGCGTGTTGACGAAAGGTTCGGTGTTGACGAGGTTCCACAGCTTCTCGGCGCCGCGCTTCGCGAGCGTGTGCTCGACCGCGATCGAGCCGCGCAGGCGCACCACGTCGGCGGCGCTGTAGCCGCGCTTGATGCCTTTCCAGCGCGGATTGCTCGCCCAGTCTTTTTCAAGCGCCGCAACCTGCTGTTCGCGGCTCAGTTGTTCGGTGAGGTTCTGGGGCATGTTCACTCCTTGAGTTGATGAAATAGGGGCTGCGGCGACGGCTCTTGCGACGCCAAGTTGGAGGCAACTTTACCCCATTTCCAGCTCTTATGTCTTATATAAGACAGAAAATTTCGATCGACAAAATCAACCACTTGAGACGATTTTTCTCCATGTGGGACGACCCTGCACTGAGTGAGACAAGTCGGGTTCGAGAAAGAGATTCTCAGGACCAACTAGTCCGAATTCGCTGCGGCTGGTGAATCCGTTTGCGTCAACCGAGTGCGCCGGCTTGACAGTGTGAAATTTTCCGCTTCCCGCCCGCCCGCGATCGATAGCAAACATCTATTAATACGATTTTCCACATCAACGTAGCTATAGTCCGCGCATCGTTTAGGGGCTTTGCGACGGTGATCCCGCAGCGTGACCTTCCAAGCGAGCGGATTTCATTTTTTAGGAGACAACCGTGCCCAAGCGTATCAACTACTACCTGGACCTGCTCGCGGATTACTCGCGCCCAGGCTTGGTGCCCCACGAACTGAAAGCGAAATTGATCGCGGACGCGGAAGCTTTCGTCGGCCTCAAGGAGGCGACGTTGCCCGCAATCGGCGCGAGCTACAGCGCCGAGCAGATCGAGCGCGAAAACAAAGCGTGGTGGCCCACCCATTGCGAGGCGCTTCGGCAAGGCCGCGGCGACATCCTGACCGGCGAATACCGCGACGACCTGGTGTACTTCTGCCAGGACGGCCCGTTCTACGGCATCGACCAGCAAAAGGAGCGCGAAAAGCACTGGTGGGCACTGATCGCCCAGCCCGGCGTCAGCATGTGCTGGCCGATCGTGATGTTCCACGGCGAGTTCGTGCATTTCGAATGGAAGTGCGTTGACGACGAAACCAACGAAACCACGGCCAAGGGCAGTGTCTGCTGGGTGCGGCGTGGCCACCGTGGCGGTTGCCACTTCAAGAGCGAACAGCTCACCTTCTACCGCGACGTGTTCGCGCCGCGCGAGTTGCTGGACCTGCTTTAACCCGCCTTCGCGCGCCGCCACCGGTTGGCGCGACTTACCCACCCATTGGAACAACGCATGGCCAACGATCCCGACAAAGGCCGCTTCGGCGAGCCGACCCACGGCAAGATCGCGGTGCTGATCGAAGAGCATTTCGATCAGACCGAGTTCTTCAAATTCAACGATGTGCTTCCGGCCGCTGGCTTTCAGGTGGAGTATGTCTCGCATCTCTGGGGCCAACCTTCGCTGCACTTTCGCTGCAATCCGGACGACGGCCGGATGGGCGCCGAAGTCACGGTCACGACCGAGGTCGCGGGCGTCGAGCCGACCGGTTACAAGGCGATCCTTTTGATCGGCGCCTACGCGATGGACCGTCTGCGCTACCAGGAGCACGTTCGCCCCGGCCAGCCGAACAATGCGCCGGCGGTGGCGTTCGTGCGCAAGGCACTTGCGACTCCCGGTGTCAAGGTCGGCACGATCTGTCACAGCCTGTGGCTGCTTTGCGCCGACCGCGAGATGCTGCGCGGCCGCAAGGTGACTTGCGCCCACAACATCGTTTGCGACGTTGAGAACGCCGGCGGCCAAGTGGTGTACGAGGGCGACGCGACCGCCGATCTGGTGATCGACGGCGATCTGATTTCGGGCAAACACCCAGGGGTGGTCGACCAGTTTCTCGAGCGGCTGTTGGCCGAATTTCAAAACGAAGGAGCCGTGAGCCATGTCTGAAAGTACTTCTGAGCGCGCGACCGCGGTCGTGATTGGCAGCGGTTTCGGTGGATCCATCGCAGCCCGCCATCTCGGAGAGGCGGGCATTCAAACCGTCGTGCTGGAGCGCGGTAGGCGCTGGCCGGTCACGGAATCGCAAAACACGTTCTGCACTTATCGCCAACCGGACGGCCGCGCCGCGTGGCTGAGCGACACGACTGTCGCCTTCGAACCCAAGCCGATCGAAAAGCACGTCGGCCTGGTACAGCAACTGGTCGAAGACGGCATCACCGTGTGGTGCCCAGCCGCCGTCGGCGGCGGTTCGCTGGTCTACAACACGGTGCTGCTGCAACCAACGCGCGAGAACTTCGAGCGCGTGTTCCCGCCGTCGGTGGACTACGATGAGATGGACCAGGTGTTCTACCCGCGCGTCATCGAGCAACTGAAGGCCGGCCAGATTCCTGACGACGTGCTGAAGACCGATCACTACCTGTCCACGCGGGTATTCATGGAGCAGGGCGAAAAGGCGGGGCTCACAGTCAAGCGCGTTGACCTGGGCAGCGACTGGGACGTCGTGCGTCAGGAGATTCGTGGCGAGAAAAAACCGTCAGCGATCGCCGGCGAAATCTGGTACGGGATCAATAGCGGCGTCAAGAACAGTCTGGATCGCACTTATCTGGCCGAGGCCGAGGCTTGCGACAGCGTCGAGGTGCGGCCGCTGCACGTGGTCACGGCAATAGCCGAGGGGCAGGGCGGCAAGGGATTCAGCCTTAGCTACGAAGTGATCGATGAAGCCGGCGTGGTTCAGTCGAGCGGCGCGATTGAATGCCAGTACCTGTTCATGGGTGCCGGCTCGATCGGCACCTCGAAGCTGCTGGTCCGCGCCAAAGGCAAGGGCACGTTGCCCCAGCTGAACGACCAGGTGGGCGCGGGCTGGGGCAACAACGGCGACACGTTTGCGACCCGCGATGCCGGCTGCCGAACCAACCCGGGCGAGGGCGGACCGGCGACCGTCGCGATCCTGCATCACGACAATCCTTTTTCACCGCAGACCATGATCGTCTACCCCGAGTGGGACGCCCCGGAAGGCACGTTGACCAGCCTCGGGATGACCATTCCGGACGAGCGCGGCGAGTTCACTTACGACGCCGCGGCCGATCGCGTCGATCTGCACTGGCCCGGCACCGGCCCCGGCGCCCAGAAGTTGCTCGACGCAGCGAACCACACCTATGCGTTGCTCGATCAAGCGCGCGACCAACTCGGCGGTGAAGAGACGTACGCCGAGTTCAGCGGTCATATGAACTGCCCGATCAACGGCTTCCCGGAACAGGCTACAACCAATGCCGCCAAACCCGTGACGCAGGCCAACGGCGGCATCACCGCCCATCCGTGCGGCGGCGTCGTGGTCGGCCAGGCTTGCGACGACTTCGGCCGGGTACGCGGCTACAGCGGGCTTTACGTAGTGGATGGCGCGCTGATCCCTGGCTCCACGGCGGCCTGCAATCCCGCGCTGACCATCGCGGCCATGGCCGAGCGTTGCATGGACCGGATCATCGCGGAAGACCTTGCGCCGGCAACGCTTGCGACCGCCGAGGTGGCGCAGTGAGCGAATCGCCCATCGTGGCACTTGCCGGCATGAACCCAGACGAAGCGCAGGCGCAAGCAGACT
The DNA here is from genome assembly GCA_039931475.1 of Burkholderiales bacterium. Lineage (GTDB taxonomy): Bacteria > Pseudomonadota > Gammaproteobacteria > Burkholderiales > Burkholderiaceae_C > JBBPYC01. The sequence continues at coordinate 4,243 of JBDTRV010000092.1, forward strand.
CGGAGGCGCATTCGGAATTAACCGACGTCGTCGCGCCACGGCCGTCGGTCGCACCGCGGTACAACGTCGAAACCGGCCGCGCCCACCCGCTGGGTGCCACGCCCGACGAACAAGGCGTCAATTTTTCGGTTTTCTCCGAGAACGCGACCGCCGTCACGCTGCTGTTGTTCGACCGGCACGACGCGCCGCAGCCGGTCCAGACCATCCAGCTCGAACCGCGCCAGCACAAGACCTTCCACTTCTGGCACTGCTATGTCAGCGGGCTAAAAGCTGGCGCCGCGTATGCGTACCGGGTCGACGGGCCGCAGGACTTGCAAGTCCGGGGCTTTCGCTTCAATCCGAGCAAAGTCTTGATCGATCCCTATGCGCGCGGCAACACGACCGAACTCTGGCGCCGCGGCGATGCCTGCGGCCCGGCGGACAACGTGGCGACGTCGATGCGAAGTTTGGTGATCAACGTGGCTCGCTACGACTGGGAGGGCGACAAGCCGCTCAACCTTCCGACCGACGAGGTCGTGATCTACGAAATGCACGTCGGCGGGTTCACGCGGTCGCCGACCTCAGCCGTCAAGCACCCTGGCACCTTCGCGAGCGTGATCGAAAAGATCCCCTACCTGAAAGAGCTCGGCGTCACCACGGTGGAACTGCTGCCGATCCACGAGTTCGACGAGCAGGAACTGGATCGGACCCTGCCCGACGGCACGCATCTGACCAACTACTGGGGCTACAGCACGGTCGGCTTTTTCGCGCCCGAAAGCAGCTACTGCGTGAATCCGCACCTCGGCCGGCACCTGGACGAGTTCCGCGACATGGTCAAGGCGTTGCACAAGGCGGGCATCGAAGTGATGCTGGACGTCGTGTTCAACCACACCAGCGAAGGCAATCACCAAGGCCCGACCTTTAGCTTCAAGGGTTTCGAGAACTCCATCTACTACCACCTGCCGCAGGCCGAGCGGCAGTACTACATGGACTACAGCGGTTGCGGCAACACCGTAAATTGCAACCATCCGATGGTCGACAAGTTCATTCTCGACTGCCTGGAATTCTGGGTGCGCGAGATGCACGTGGATGGCTTCCGCTTCGACGAGGGTTCGATCCTGTCGCGCGGCGAGGGCGGTGCGCCAATGGCCTATCCGCCTGCAATCTGGCACATCGAGCTGTCCGAAACGCTGCTCGATACCAAAATCATTGCGGAGGCGTGGGACGCTGCCGGCCTGTACCAGATCGGTTACTTCCCGGGCTACCGCTGGGCCGAGTGGAATGGCAAGTTCCGCGACGTTGCCCGGCGCTTCGTCAAGGGCGATCCAGGTCTGGTCGGCCAACTCGCCGACCGCATCGCCGGCAGCGCCGACCTGTACCAGGCGCGCGGCCATCTGCCGATCAACAGCGTGAACTTCATTACCGCGCACGACGGCTTCACCTTGAACGACCTGGTCTCGTACAACGAGAAGCACAACGAGGCCAATGGGGAAGGCAACCGCGACGGCGCGGACGACAACAATTCCTGGAACTGCGGCGTCGAGGGCGATACGAACGATCCAGCCATCGAAGCGCTGCGGCGCCGGCAGATCAAGAACTTCGCGGCGATCCTGCTACTCTCGCAGGGAATCCCGATGTTCGTCGCCGGCGACGAGGTTCGTCGCACGCAGCATGGCAACAACAACGCCTATTGCCACGACGATGCGCTGAGCTGGTTCGACTGGGATTTGGCGGAAAAGAACCAGGACATGTTCCGCTTCTTCAAGCACATGATCGCGTTCCGGCGCGCGCATCCGACCGTGCACCGCAGCCGGTTCTTCAGCGGCGAAGTCAACGAACGCGGCATGCCCGACGTGCGCTGGCATGGCTGCAAACTCGACCAGCCGGGTTGGGACGATGCCGATTCGCGCGTGCTTTCGTTCACCCTGGGCGGCTTTGACGGCGAGCCTGACGTGCACGTCATCTTGAACCAGCACTGGGACGACCTGGACTTCGAGGTGCCGTCCGTGCCCGGCCGCGATTGGCGGAAGGTCGTCGATTCGGCCGCCGATTCACCCAACGACATTCATCCGATCGAACAGGCGCCGCCATTCGAAGGCGCGGTTTGCCGTGCCACCGCGCGCAGCCTGATCGTCCTCGTTTCGCGCTAATCAAAAAAGGGAGCCCATCATGGCAGCCAACAAGCACAACTTTTCCTTCTCCGACACCATCGCCGGCTATGTCGACGGCTTCGACAAGAGCAGCGACACGTTCGAGATCACGACCAGCGACGGCCGCAAATATTCCGCCAGGCTCGCCGCGAACAGCTACGCCGAACTGGTGCGCAACCTGGACGAACCGTATCAGGACGCGACCGGCCAGATGCGCGACATGCTCACACCCGGCCGCCACGTCTTCGCCTACGGCATCTACTATCCGGATCGCGACGGAGCGACCTTCGAGGCCATGCACCTGATCTTCCTCGGCCGCGCTGGCGACGAGTACCGGTTCGAGGCGAAGGACTGGTGGATCAAGCAGATTCGCGCGCTGGCCGACTACTACCTGAAGGCGCAGTTCGGCTCTGGCCCGATCGACTTCCGCCAATACCGGACCTCGGTCAGCGACGTGGGCGCAGCGCTCGGCGCAACCACCCGGCAAGAGACCGACACCATCTCGCGTCTGGTCTACGGCTTCGCCTCGGCCTATTTGCTGACTGGCGACGACCGGTATCTGGAGGCGGCCGAGAAGGGCACCGAATACCTGCGCGACCACATGCGTTGGATCGACGAGCACGAAGGCGTCGTGTACTGGTATCACGCGGTCGACGCGCTGCCGAACGGACACGAACGAAAAGTGCTTGCATCGCAATTCGGCGACGACTTCGACGCGATTCCGGCCTACGAGCAGATCTACGCACTCGCCGGCCCGGTCCAGACCTACCGCATCACCGGCGACCCCCGTATCCTGCGCGACGCCGAAATGACCGTGGAAATGTTCGACCGCTATTTTCTCGACCGCGAGAAGGGCGGCTACTTCTCGCACCTCGATCCCATCACGTTCGACCCGCGCGCCGAGTCGCTCGGCAAGGACCGCGCGCGCAAGAACTGGAACTCGGTAGGCGACCATGCGCCCGCCTATCTGATCAACCTGTATCTTGCGACCGGCGAAAAGCGCTACGCCGATTTTCTCGAGTACACCTTCGACACGATCACCAAGTATTTCCCGAACTACGACAACAGCCCGTTCGTGCAGGAGAAGTTCTTCGAGGACTGGAGTCACGACAAGGAGTGGGGCTGGCAACAGAACCGCGGCGTGGTCGGGCACAACCTCAAGATCGCGTGGAACCTGATGCGCATGCAGAGTCTGACGCCCAAGCCGGAATACCTGGCCTTTGCCGAAAAGATCGCCGAGATCATGCCTGGTGTCGGCGGCGACAAACAGCGCCACGGCTGGTACGACGTGATGGAGCGCACGGTGCAGCCTGGCCAGGACGCGCATCGTTTCGCCTGGCACGACCGCAAGGCCTGGTGGCAGCAGGAGCAGGGCATCCTGGCCTACCTGATCCTGAGCGGCACGCAAAAGAAAACGTCCTACCTGAAGCAGGCGCGCGAATCCTCCGCTTTCTACAACGCGTTCTTCCTCGACCACGACTCGGGCGGCGTCTACTTCAACGTTC
>JBDTRV010000093.1:0-7863 GCA_039931475.1 Burkholderiales bacterium
AGGGCGCGGGCGCGCCGGTTGGCCGGATGCTCTGGGTCAGCCTGGTCACCGCCCTCGTGATCAGCATCGGCAAGATCGCGATCTCGCTGCTGTCGGCCTTCGCGATCGTCTACTTCCGCTTTCCGTTCAAGAAGCTGGTTTTCTGGATGATCTTCGTGACCTTGATGCTGCCGGTGGAGGTGCGCATCCTGCCCACGTACAAGGTCGTCGCGGACCTTGGGATGCTCAACACTTATGCGGGCCTCACGGTGCCGCTGATCGCATCGGCCACCGCCACTTTCCTGTTCCGGCAGTTCTTCCTTACCGTGCCGGATGAACTGGTCGAAGCCGCGCGCATCGATGGCGCGGGTCCGATGCGCTTTTTCAAGGACGTGCTGGTGCCGCTGTCGCAGACCTCGATCGCGGCTCTGTTCGTGATCCAGTTCATCTACGGCTGGAACCAATACCTGTGGCCGCTGTTGGCCACGACGAGCGAGGACATGTACCCGATCGTGATCGGCATCAAACGCATGATCGCGGTGGGCGACGCTGCCACCGACTGGAACATCATCATGGCCACCGCGATCCTCGCGATGCTGCCGCCCGCGCTCGTGGTGATCCTGATGCAGAAGTGGTTTGTCAAGGGCCTGGTGGACACCGAGAAGTAGCCCCGAGATAACCAACGCATGGCATCCATTTCCCTTCGCAACGTGATCAAGCGCTACGGCCGCGGGTCCAAGGCCAATCAGGTCATCCACGGCGTTTCGGCCGACATTCCCGACGGCGAATTCGTTGTGATCGTCGGCCCCTCGGGCTGTGGCAAATCGACCTTGCTGCGGATGGTCGCGGGGCTGGAAGAAGTCAGCTCGGGCGAGATTTCGATCGGCGGCAAGGTAGTGAACGACGTCGAACCGGCCCAGCGCGACATCGCGATGGTGTTTCAGAACTACGCGCTGTACCCGCACATGAGCGTGTTCGACAACATGGCGTATGGCCTCAAGATCGCGCAGGTGCCCAAGGACCAGATCAAGACGCGCGTCGACAAGGCCGCGACAATTCTGGAGCTCGGCGGGCTGCTGACGCGCAAGCCGCGCGAACTGTCCGGCGGCCAGCGCCAGCGGGTCGCGATGGGCCGCGCGATCGTGCGTGAGCCCTCTGTGTTCCTGTTCGACGAGCCGCTATCGAACCTCGACGCCAAACTGCGCGCCCAAACCCGCATCGAAATCCAAAAGCTGCACCGTGAACTCGCCACCACGTCGCTCTTCGTCACGCACGACCAGGTCGAGGCGATGACCCTGGCACAACGCATGATCGTCATGAACGGTGGCGTCATGGAGCAGTTCGGCACGCCGCTCGAGGTCTACACCAAACCGGCGACCACCTTCGTCGCGAGCTTCATGGGCTCGCCGCCGATGAACCTGCTGCAAGACGCGCCCGGCGTCCGGCCCGGCGTGTTGCTCGGCATCCGGCCCGAGCATCTGAAGGTCACGCCAAGCGGCTGGGAACTGACGGTCTATGCGGTGGAAATGCTCGGGGCCGAACGGTTGGTCTATGCGCGCTTTGGCGACCAGCCGCTGATCGTGCGCATCGACGAAGGCGATCCGGCGCCGGCTGCCGGCGACGCCATCCACGTGACGCCGCGCAACGACCGGGTGCATTGGTTCGACGCGGAGAGCAAGCGACGGATCGAACGGCAGCCATGACAAAAATCGCTACATAATCACTAGCTATAAACCTAAGCTACAAGAGCGCAAGAAGCGAATTCTTATGCGAAATCCGAACGTCACCGCGCTCCGCGAATTGACCGCTCGGTTCGCAAGCCAGTTCAGCGGCGCCAGCCCTTGCTCATCATCCATTGGCTGCACCCGCTCGCGAGTGTCAGCGCCGCATAGGTCAGCATCCTGCCGTCGTTTCCGAACACCACCAGCCCGCCGGCCAGCACCACGATGCCGACCGCAGCGTTGACCAAAAATGCCCGCCACAACCCGCGCCAGAACCCGCCGATCAACACGGCCCGACCCAGCGCCGCGCGTCCCGCGAGCGCGAGCAGCAGCGCCACGAATAGAGCCGGCGCGATGAAGTTGAGCAAGTGATTGATGACGGCGAATACGTCCATTTTTTAGAGCAAAAGGCGGTCATTTGCCCGACCTCCCGAGAAGCAGGGCCGCAAATTTTATAATCGCCCCCGATGGCAGTCTGGGCCCTTGGGCTAAACCACACGAGCGCCCCGCTCGATTTGCGTGAGCGCTTTGCGTTCGCGCTGGACCAGATCGGCCCCACTTTGCACGGTCTGCGAGAGTCGGTGGCCCGCCATCCCGAAGCCGCGATCATCTCGACCTGCAACCGCACCGAGATTTATTGCGCGACCCTGCACGCGGCCGACGCACCCGCGCTCGACCACACGCTCGACTGGCTCGCCGCGCGCGGCAACGTGCCGCCGGCGCTGCTGCGCGACCACGCTTACACCTTGCACGACGGGCAGGCCGCGCGCCACATGTTCAGGGTTGCGAGCGGCCTGGATTCGATGGTGCTCGGCGAACCGCAGATCCTCGGGCAGATCAAGGAAGCAGTGCGCATCGCGGGTGAAGCGGGAGCCCTGGGCACGACGCTCAATCAGCTTTTCCAGCGCTCCTTCGCGGTCGCCAAGGAAGTGCGCAGCGCCACCGAGATCGGCGCCCATTCGATCAGCATGGCGGCTGCCGCGGTGCGGCTCGCGGGTCAGCTGTTCGAGGACTTCGGAAAGATTCGTGTGTTGTTCGTCGGCGCCGGCGAGATGGTCGAGCTGGCCGCCACCCACTTCGCGGCGAAGAACCCGAAAAGCATCACCATCGCGAACCGCTCGCTCGATCGCGGTGAAAAGCTGGCCGCCCGCTTCGGCGGCGAAACGATGCGGCTGGCCGAGCTGCCCGATCGACTGCACGAGTTCGACGCCGTCGTCAGTTGCACCGCCAGCACTTTGCCGCTGATCGGCCTGGGCGCGGTCGAACGGGCGCTGAAGCGGCGCAAGCACCGCCCGATGTTCATGGTGGACCTCGCGGTGCCGCGCGACATCGAGCCCGAAGTGCGCCAATTGCAGGACGTGTACCTCTACACCGTGGACGACCTGGCGCAAGTGGTGCAGACCGGCCGTGCCCAGCGCGAAGCCGCGGTGGCGCAGGCCGAGGCGATCGTCGACGCCGGCGTGCAGAGCTTCATGCACTGGCTCGGCCGGCGCGGCACGGTGCCGCTGATCCTGCAACTGTCGGCGCAGGCCGACGAGTGGCGCGCCATCGAGATCGCTCGCGCCAAAAAACGCATCGCGCGCGGCGAGGATGTCGATTCGGTGCTCGACGGCCTGACGCGCGGCCTGACGCAAAAGCTGCTGCACGGCCCGCTGGCCGAGCTGCAGGCGGCCGACGACGCCTCGCGCGAGCGCGCCACCACGGCGATCGAGCATTTTTTCTTGCGCAAAGAGCGTTAGCGGCGCTCGCCGCCACCGTTCGTCGCAGCGCTCGTGCCCGGCTGGTACAGGCGCGCTGCGGCCCCGCCCGGATCAACCGGTCCGCATCCAGGCATCGAAGCGCCGACTGCACGATCCGCTCGCTCGCGACCGGCCAGCGCCGGCCTGCAAGTCAATTACACGACTCTCATCCCACTTTTTCATCATGCAATCGTTCCTCCGCCAACGCCTTGAGCAATACGCCCGACGCCTCGACGAACTCGACTTCCTGCTCTCGCGCGAAGACATCATGGCCGACATGGCGCAGTACATGAAGTTGTCGCGCGAGCATGCGGAAGTCACGCAGATCGCCGGCCGCTTCGCGCGCTATCGCCAGTGCGAAGCCGACCTCGCCACCGCGCGCGAAATGCTCGCGGGCGACGATGCCGAGATGGCCGCCATGGCGACGGAAGAAATCGAATCGGGCGAGGCTGAACTGGCGCGCATCGAAGCCGAATTGCAGCGCATGCTGCTGCCCAAGGATCCCGACGATGCGCGCCCCGCCTTTCTCGAAATCCGAGCCGGCACCGGCGGCGACGAATCGGCGCTGTTCGCGGGCGACCTGCTGCGCATGTACACGCGGTTTGCCGAGCGGCAGGGCTGGAAGGTCGAGCTTCTTTCCGAATCGGCCAGCGAGATCGGTGGCTACAAGGAAGTAGTGCTGCACATCGACGGCCCGGCTTCCGGCGGCGACCTGGCCACCGGCGTCTATGGCGCGCTGCGCTTCGAATCGGGCGGGCACCGGGTGCAGAGAGTGCCCGTGACCGAGACCCAGGGCCGCATCCACACCAGCGCCTGCACCGTCGCGGTGCTGGCGGAACCGGATGAAGCAAAGGCGGTGCAGATCAACCCGGCCGACCTGCGCATCGACACCTACCGCGCGAGCGGCGCCGGAGGCCAGCATATCAACAAGACCGACTCGGCGGTGCGAGTGACACACCTGCCCACCGGCATCGTCGCCGAATGCCAGGACGACCGCAGCCAGCACCGCAATAAGGCCAAGGCGCTGCAGGTGCTCTCGGCGCGCATCCAGGAAAAAGAGCGCAGCGAACAGGCCGCCAAGGACGCCGCGCTGCGCAAGGGCCTGATCGGCAGTGGCGACCGTTCCGACCGCATCCGCACCTACAACTTCCCGCAAGGGCGGCTGACCGACCACCGCATCAACCTCACCTTGTACAAGCTCGCCTACATCATGGAAGGCGATCTGGGCGACGTGGTGAAAGCGCTGCATGCCGCGCGCGAGGCCGAGCAACTGGAAGAGCTCGGCATCGGCGCAAGCGCATGAACCGAGCGCGCGCTCCTGCCGCTCGGGAATTCTTGCGATCAACTGACCGTGTGCACCCGATGCAAGCCCGCCTCATGTGCGCGCTTCGCGTGGCCGATCGTGCTCGCCATTCAGGCGCCAGCACAGTGCGCGCTTCCACTTGAAAAGCACGCCCGAACTCTCGCTCGCATTGCTGCTTCCGCTGTTGATGGCAGCGCAGCCGGTGGCGACCGACAGCTATCTGCCCGCGCTGCCCGCCATCCGTGCCGAGTTGGGCAACGCAGCCGTGAGTCTCACCGTGTTCGTGCTGGCGATGGGCATCGGCCAGTTGCCGAGCGGGCCGCTGTCGGACCGGATCGGGCGCCGGCCGGTGCTGCTCGGCGGCCTCGCGCTCTATGCACTGGCGGCGTTCGGCGCGGCGTTGGCGAGCAACGTCGAGATGCTCGTCGTGGCTCGCGCGCTGCAAGGCGTGGCGATGGGCGCGACCCTGGTGTGCGCGCGAGCCGCGGTGCGCGACGTCTACACCGCAATCGAAGGTGCCCATGCGCTCGCGCGCGGCATGACCGGCGTGGGCGCAGTGGCGTTGAGCTCGCCGATCGTCGGTGCGGTGCTGGTCGAATTCGTCGGCTGGCGCTCGGTGTTCGTGCTGATGGGCGCGTATGCGCTGGCCCTGCTGGCGCTGTGCACCGGGCGCTTTGGCGAGACCCGCGTGCTCGCCGCGCCCGGATCGGTTGCGCGTCGCGGCGTGCGCGAGGTGTTTGGCAATGCCTCGTTTCGCGCCTGGGGTTCGGTCGCGGTGGCGACCTACGCGGGCATCTTCGCTTTTCTGCTGCTATCGCCGGCCGTGTACATCAGCTATCTTGGCCTGTCGCCGACCCAGTACGCCTGGATTCCGGCTGGCGGCGCGTTGGTCTATATCGTCAGCACCACCTTGTGCCGACGCCTGCTGCTCCGCTTCGGCGCTTTGCGCACCGAGCAATTCGGCGCGTGCTTGAGTCTCTTGGGCGCGCTGATCCAGGCTGCGGGCTGCCTCTGGGCACCGCGCTCGCTTTGGCCGCTCCTGCTCGGGCATGCGGCCTTCACGTTCGGCCACGGCATTCATCAACCGTGCGGGCAATCGGGCGCGGTCGCGGAGCTGCCGCACGCGGCCGGCCGGGCGGTGGCGTGGCACGGGTTTTCGATGATGCTGGTCGCATTCGCGTGCGGGCAGATCGCCGCGAGCTTCGTCGACGACGCCGCCACCTGGGGCGCCTGGCCGATGGTGGCTCCGATCGTCCTGGCCGCGGTGGCGCTGACCGTGATCGCGTGGGGCTGGTTGCCACGGGTCGAACGCCGGCCCGAGCCGCAGTGAGCAGGCCGCCGATCGACGTGGGCCTTGCGAAAGCGGCGCGCGCCGACGAGCGAGAAAGCCTGCGGACCCAACACATCGCGAAGGCATGCCGACCCGTCACAATTCAGATGATTTTTGGCATTCATCGCTCGTCTACTCTACGTTTTTAGCTATTACTTCAGTAGCAAATCGATGAATGTCACCCAAAATCTGGCTGCCGCCCGCGCGCTTGGCATTGACAGGCTCGATGCGCAACTGCTACTCCTGCATGCGCTCGGCAAGAGCGATCGCGGGCGGGCCTGGCTGCTGGCGCACGACGGCGACCCGGTCGACGAGCAAGCGCACGAACGCTTCCTGGCCTGCTGCAGCCGGCGCGCGGCCGGCGAGCCGCTGGCCTACATCGTCGGCCAGCGCGAGTTCCATGGGCTGTCGCTGAAGGTCGATGCAAGAGTGCTCGATCCACGGCCGGACACCGAAACGCTGGTCGATTGGGCGCTGGAGCTGCTCGCGGCATGCTCGGCGCCGCGCGTGCTCGATCTGGGCACCGGCAGCGGCGCGATCGCGCTCGCGATCAAGCACGCGCGGCCGGATGCCACCGTGTGCGCGACGGATGCAAGCGCCGCCGCGCTGGCGCTCGCGCGCGAGAACGCGGCCAGGCTCGAACTGGCGGTGCAATTCAGCCAGCACGACTGGCTCGATGGGATCGAAGGCGCTTTCGATCTGATCGTCTCGAACCCGCCGTACATCGCTACTGCCGACCCGCACCTGGCGGCGCTCGACGCCGAGCCGCGAATGGCGCTGGTCGCGGGGCCGGATGGGCTCGCCGACATCCGGCGCATCGCACTGCAGGCGCGGGAACACCTTTTGCCCAGCGCTTGGCTGCTGTTGGAGCACGGCCATGATCAGGCGCGAGCCGTGCGCGAGCTGTTGTCGGCGGCCGGCTTCGAGCGCGTGACATCGCGCCGCGATCTGCCCGGCATCGAGCGCGCAAGCGGCGGCAAGAAACCGGCTGATGCGCCATGACGGCGCTGCGCTGGCGATGTGCAAACCGGAGCGCGTCGCAACGGGTTGCGCAAACCGTTGCTCGAACCAGAAAAGGAGATTCGATTCATGAAAGCAAACGACCATTTCTTACGCCCAGACCTCCGCCCCGAGCGCCGGGCCGTGCTGCGACCGCTCAGCGGGGTCGCCTGCGCGATCGCTCTCGCGTCGGTCTTGTACGGCTGCGCGACCGAAAAAGCGAATCCGCCGCTGCCCACGGTGCCGTCGGTCGACCTGAAAAGCTACATGGGCGACTGGTATGAGATCGCGCGGCTGCCCAACGACTTTCAAAAACAGTGCGTTGCCGACACGCAAGCGCACTACGAGTTGGCTGGCGACAAGGTCAAAGTCGTCAACCGCTGCCGCACCGGGAGCGGCGAGATCGACCAGGCCAAAGGCGTGGCCCATGCGGTGGAAGGCAGCGGCAACGCGAAGCTGCGCGTGAGCTTTTTTCGCCCGTTCTACGGCGATTACTGGATCCTCGCGTTCGGCCCGGATCGGCAATGGGTGCTGGTCGGCGAGCCGGGCCGCGAAAACAGTTGGGTGCTGTCGCGCTCGCCGACGCTGCCCGAGGCGCAGCTCGATGCGGCGCTGGATCGTGCGGCGGCGCTCGGCTTCGATCGCGGCGCGTTCATGCGCACACCGCAGACTCGGCCGCTCCAGTGATCGCGTGATCGCAATTGACGGTCGCCGGGTCGGCGCCGATGCCGCTCAGTGCTCAGTGCTCAGTGCTCAGTGCTCAGTGCTCAGTGCTCAGTGCTCAGTGCTCAG
>JBDTRV010000094.1:0-7836 GCA_039931475.1 Burkholderiales bacterium
CGAGGGCTGGGTCGGGCGGCTTTCAGACCGGCTGGCATCCGAGCGCATCGCGGCGCGCATCGTCAACGCGAGCATCAGCGGCGACACGACGTCGGGTGGCCGTGCGCGATTGCCGGCACTGCTCGAAAAACACCGGCCCGACGTGGTCGTGATCGAGCTTGGCGCCAACGACGCGTTGCGTGGCCAGTCGATGGCGGCAACCGAGAACAACCTCGATGCGATGGTCCGCGCCGCCCAGGCGACGAAGGCGAAGGTGCTGCTTCTGGGCATGCAGGTCCCGCCGAACTACGGAGCCGCCTATGCGGACCAGTTCGCGGCGGTGTTTCGCAGCGTTGCCCAGAGCACCGGCGCGGCGCTGGTGCCGTTTTTTCTCGCCGGCGTGGCCGACGGACCGGACGCGCTGGCGCTTTTCCAACCCGACCGCATCCATCCGAACGAGCAAGCGCAGCCGATTCTCGAGCGCAACGTCTGGCCGCAACTGCGGATGCTGATCAAGTGAGTCTGCTCCAGCTTGCCGCGGCCGAAGCGGTCGCTCGGCTCGGCGAGTTCGACGCGATCATCGACTGCCGCAGCGAAGGCGAGTTCGCGCTGGACCATCTGCCGCGGGCGCGGAACTGGCCGTCCCTTTCCGACGCTGAGCGGCACCTGGTCGGCACGATTCACGCCGAGACCGGCGCCTTCGATGCCCACAAACGTGGCGCGGCGCTGGTTTCGGCCAACATCGCGCGCCATCTGGAAGCGCATCTTTCCGATCTGCCCAGGAACTGGCGACCGCTCGTATATTGCTGGCGCGGCGGCAAGCGCAGCGGCTCGCTAGCGCTGGTGCTCTCGCAAATCGGGTTCAACGTCTGCGTCATCGACGGCGGCTACAAGGCCTTTCGCGCGGCCATGGTGGCCGACCTGCCACGAGCGGTGCAGCGCCTGTCTTTTCGAGTGATCTGTGGCCCCACCGGCTCGGGCAAGACGCGGCTCTTGTCGGCGCTCGCCGACGCTGGCGCGCAGGTGCTCGACCTGGAGGCGCTTGCGTCGCATCGCAGTTCGGTGCTCGGGCTGATTCCGGGGCAGCCGCAACCCACGCAAAAGCGCTTCGACACGCTGGTCTGGACGGCGCTCGAATCGATGGACCAGGCGCGGGAGGTGTTCGTCGAAAGCGAAAGCAAGAAGGTGGGCAACCTCGCGGTGCCGGATGCGCTGATGACCGCGATGCGTGCCAGCGCTTGCTTCGATCTGCATCTGGACGACGCGGAACGGGTGGCCCTGCTGCTGGAGGACTATCGGTTTTTCGTGGACGAGCCCGAGTTGTTCTGTGAGCGGCTAGGCGCGTTGACCGCTCTGCGCGGCCATGACGTCGTGCAATCGTGGCAGCAGCAGGTGCGCGCCGGGCAGACCAACGAAGTGGTGCGCGAACTGCTGGCCACGCATTACGACCCGGGCTACTTGCAATCCATGAGGCGCAACTTCGTTCAGTTCAATGCTTCGGAAACGATAGCGCCAGAAGACCGCTCGGCGAGCGCAATGGGCCGATTGGCGCAAGAAATTCTGGCTGAGGTGGAGCTTCGGCGCGGGCCGCCTGACGCAGCGGCGAATCGGGCAAGCCTGGCCGGTCAGGTCGGCAGGGGAGAACTGGGAGAACCTGCGTCGCCAGCAACCGCATCGCCGCCCGCCGGGTTCGATTCCTGATCGGACGCAGCGGCGTCGCCCTCTCCACCCGTGTGTTTGCGCGCGGCCTTTTCCTTCAGTTTGTCTTCTTTCTTGCGTTTCTTCGCAAGTTCTTTTTGCCGCTTTTCGAATCCGTAGTTGGGTGTAGCCAAAGGTGTGTTCCTCGTGTTCGTTCCACTTTAACAGTTCATCAAACGGGAGAGGACGCGGCGTTCCACCGCACCGAGTTGCGATAGGCGTGCCAACTCGCGAATCCCAGCAGCGGGCCGACCACGAGCAGCCCCGCGCCCCATGGAATTAGCGCGACGGCGATCAGCATCGAGATCAACGCGCCCCACCACAGCATCACGAGCGGGTTGGTGAACACGACGCGGATGCTGGTCAAACCAGCGGAGATCGCATCGGTGTCGCGGTCCAGAATCATCGGAATCGCGACCACGGTGGTTGAAAACACCAGCGCCGCGAACACACCGCCCACCGCAAGGTAGACGATGACGAACTGCCAGTTCCGCAGATTGAAAACGGCTTCAAGCACACCCGTGGTCGACGGCATCGCGGTGTTGAAAAACACCGCGAACACCACCAGCGACGCGCGGCCCCACAGCAGTTCGAGCACGATCAGCACCAGCACCAGCATGCTCATGCTCCCAATGTTCTTGCCCCAGCAGGTCAGCGACGAGCCCAGATCGGGTGGCTGGCCGGCCTCCCGCCTGCGGCTCACTTCATACAGGCCCATCGCGAGAAACGGGCCGACCAGCAAACAGCCGGATGCGATCGACATCGCATACTCGGGTCGGTTGCGAAACACCGCCCCGAGCACGATGGCCATCAAGGCAAAACAGATTCCGTAAAACAGCGCGATGCCAGGGCTTGCGCGCAAGTCGTGCCACGCCAGCGCCAGCCAGCGCAAGGGGTCGGCAAAGCCGAGCGCCGGCAACTGCATCTTGGGCGCGGGGCTTTCCGGCGGAACGTATGGTTGGTATTGGCTGCCCGATTCGCCAGGGAAATCAGGTTTGATGTGTTCGTCGGTCATAGCGTCGAAAGTGCCTGCTCAAGATCGCGCTGCAAATCTTCCACCGCCTCGAGGCCGATCGAAAACCGCACCACCGTGCCGCGCGCCAGGTGCGATGGCCATGCCGTTCGCATCGACGCAAGGTCGTAAGGTACCACCAGGCTAATCGGGCCGCCCCAGCTATAGCCGAGCTTAAAGAGCTTCAGCGCATCGCAAAAAGCGTCGACCCGCGCCTGCGCGAAACGCTCATGCAAGACCACGCTGAACAGACCGGCCGCGCCGCCGTCCGCGCACAAGCCGCGCCAATGCGCGTGGCCCGGCGATTCTTCGAGAGCGGGATGAAGTACCTGCGCAACCTCCTCGCGCCCCTGGCACCAGCGGGCCAAGATTCGTGCCGCGAAATCGTGCGCCCGGTAGCGCAGGAACACACTCGGCAATGCGCGCAGCACCGCTTCGCAATCGTTGCCGGCCACGCCGATGCCAAGCCGCATGTGGGTCGCCAAAAGCCGCAGATGCAAATCGGCATCGCGCGTGATCACGCTGCCCATCAGTACATCGCCGCCGCCACTCGGGTACTTGGTCAGCGCGTGGACGGATAGATCGACCGCCAGCGGCTCAACGCCCTGCCCCGGCGTCAAATCAAACGGGCGAAAGGCGATGCCCGCGCCCCAGGTGTTGTCGAGCGCGCTCGTCACGCCCTTGTCCTTGCAGATGCGAACCTGCCCGATCAGATCCGGAAACTCCATCGTGACCGAGCCGGCGGCTTCGAGCCACACGAGGCGCGTTTGCGAGCCGATCGATCGCTCCAGGTCGGCAACGTCCATGGGATCGTAGAAGCGGTGCGTGATGCCGAATCTGGCCAGTTCGCCTAAAGCGAGCGCCTTGTTCGGGCCGTAGGCGTTGTCCGGGATCAATACCTCGTCGCCCATTTTGAGAAGAGATAGCGCGACGATCGCGATCGCCGCCAAGCCGCTGGGCGCCAGCACACAGTGCCGACCGCCTTCAAGCGCGCAAAGCCGCTCTTCAAGCGTGAAGGTGGTCGGGGTGCCGTGCAGCCCGTAGGTATAGCCGCTCTTGCTTTTCCAGTCTCGCGCGCGCATTGCGGCGATGTTGGGGAAGATGACGGTGGACGCCTTGAAGACGCCCGGCTGGGGCGCCTCAAAACCGGTCGGCGGGGCGTAGGGATGGTGGATCAGGTCGGTTGGCGAGGGTTGCATCCGGGAATGTTAGCGCCGGAACCGATGGCCGCCAGCGGCCGCGGACGCGACCGCCTCCGCGTCACTCGCCCAGATAAGCCGCGCGAACCTGCGGATCGTGCAGCATCTTCTTTGCATCCCCACTCATTGTGATCAGGCCGGACTCCATCACGTAGCCGCGGCTGGCGATGCCCAGGGCGCGGCTGGCGTTCTGCTCAACCAGCAGGATCGTCACGCCTTCCGAATAGACCTCCTGAACAACCTCGAAAATCTTGTCGACCATGATCGGCGACAGACCCATCGACGGCTCGTCCAGCAGCAGCACTTTGGGCCGGCTCATCAACGCGCGGCCCATCGCGAGCATTTGCTGCTCGCCGCCGGACATGGTGCCGGCGTACTGGTCCTTGCGCTCGCGCAGACGCGGGAAGATCGTGAACTGGCGCTCGATGTCTTTCGCGATTCCGGCGCGGTCGTTGCGTACGTACGCGCCCATCTGCAGGTTCTCGGTGATGGTCATGCGCGCGAAAACGCCTCGGCCCTCTGGCACCATCGCCAAGCCCTGCCTGACCAGGTCCCATGGGCCTTGGCCCTTGATGCTCTTGCCCATGTATTCGATGTCGCCGCCCTGCACCGGCAAGATGCCGGTTATCGCCTTCATCGTGGTGGTCTTGCCGGCGCCGTTGGAGCCGATCAGGGAGACCAATTCTCCCTCATGCACTTCGAAGTCGACGCCCTTGACGGCCTGGATGCCGCCGTAGCCAACCTTTAGGTCGGTCACCTTGAGCAGTGTCTTGGCCATGGTCAGTGACCCCCAGTGCCGAGGTAGGCTTCGATGACTTTTTCGTCGCGCTGCACGTCGTGTGGGGTTCCTTCAGCGATCTGTTTGCCGTAGTCGAGCACGGTCACGCGGTCGCACAGGCCCATCACGAGCTTCACGTCGTGCTCGATCAACAGCACCGTTCGGTTGTCGTTGCGGATGCGGTCGATCAGTTCACGCAACTGCTGCTTCTCGGTTGCGTTCATGCCGGCGGCGGGTTCGTCGAGCGCGAGCAACTGCGGGTCGGTGGCAAGCGCGCGCGCGATCTCCAGCCGCCGCTGGTCGCCGTAGCTCAAGGTGCGCGCCTTGTATTCGGCGTACTGACTGACGTTCACGTATTCCAGCAACTCACGTGCTCGCGCTTCGATTTGCGCCTCCTCCTTCTTGAATCCGGAGGTGCGAAAAATCGCACCCAACAAACCCGAATGGGTGCGCACATGGCGCCCTACCATCACGTTTTCGAGCGCCGTCATGTCCGAGAACAGGCGGATGTTCTGAAAGGTGCGCGCGATGCCAGCCTTGGCCACCGTATGCACCGCCGTCGGCTGATACGGCTTGCCTGCCAACTCGAACGTGCCGCTGTCGGGCGTGTAAAGCCCCGTCAGCACGTTGAAAAAAGTGGTCTTGCCCGCTCCGTTCGGACCGATCAGGCCATAGACCTGGCCGCGCTGGATGGTGATGCCAACGCCTTCGAGCGCCTGCAGGCCGCCAAAGCGCTTCGAGATTCCGGCAACCCGGAGAACGGGCTGCGACGACGATTTGGCAAGTGTCGCGGCCGTTGGCCTTGCCGATGCCTGGGTTTGTTGCATACGAGGGTTTCAGGTCTCGACCAGGGGCCGGTTCGGGTCGGGCAGAGGTGCCTTCTCAGGATCCGGCTCGGGCTCGGGAACGACCAGCAACTGCTTGCCATGCTCGGGCGAAGGCCAAAGCCCGCGCGGCCGCAGCAGCATGATGATGATCATCGCCAGCGCGATCAGGAGTTGCCGAAGAATCGCCGAATCGAGCCGCCCGTCGGTCATCGCCTGCAGTGGCCCGGCCACGTAGCGCAGCACCTCGGGCATTGCCGACAGCAGCACCGCTCCGAGGATCACGCCCGGCAGATGGCCAATGCCGCCCAGCACGACCATCGCCACGATCATGATCGACTCCATCAGCGAAAACGATTCGGGCGAGACGAAACCCTGGAACGCCGCGAACATCGTGCCGGCCACTCCGCCGAAAGTCGCGCCCATGCCGAACGCGAGCAGCTTCAAATTCCGCGTGTTGATGCCCATGGCCTTGGCGGCGATTTCGTCCTCGCGAATGGCCATCCAGGCGCGGCCGATGCGCGAGAGTTGCAGGCGATGGCAGATGACGACGCTGATCACCACCAGCAGCAGGAACAGGTAGTAGTAAAGGGTAACGGACGAGATTTCATAGTCCCCCACATCCAGCCGCCGAGCAAGATTGACTCCGAACAGATGAATCGAGTCGATCTGGTTCAACCCTTTCGGGCCGTTCGTGATGTTGACCGGGTAGTCCAGGTTGTTCAGGAACACGCGAATGATCTCGCCGAACCCCAGCGTGACGATCGCCAGGTAGTCGCCCCGCAGCCGAAGCGTTGGCGCGCCCAGCAGGATGCCGAACAGGCCGGCAACCGCCGCGCCCATCGGTATCGTGAGCCACAGCGGCGAATGAAGCCCGTCGGGAAACATCGCGGCGATCGCCGGAAACGATTCCGTCAGATGCGGCGACGCGAGCAGGCCGAACATATAGGCGCCGACCGCGAAGAACGCAACGTAGCCCAGATCGAGCAAACCGGCGTAGCCAACGACGATATTCAGGCCCAGCGCCAGCAGCACGTAGAGCAGCGCCGTATCGGCGATCCGAACCCAGGCGTTGCCGAAGTACTGCAGCACCAGCGGCAACACCAGCAGCGCCACCGCGAACAAAGCGAAACCGAGCGTCTTGTTGTTCTTCATCCTGAGCGCCTCCCGCTAAGCCCGATCCGCCACGCGCTCGCCCAGCAAGCCGGAGGGGCGCAACGTGAGGATCACGATCAGCACGATGAACGCGAAGATGTCCGAGTAGTTGCTTCCGAGCACGCCGCCGGTCAACTGGCCGATGTAACCCGCGCCGATCGACTCGATCAGCCCGAGCAGCACACCGCCGAGCACCGCCCCACCGAGGTTGCCGATGCCGCCGAACACCGCCGCCGTGAAAGCCTTGAGACCGGGCAGGAATCCCATCGTGTGCTGCGCCGTGCCGTAGTTGGACGCGAACATCACACCGGCAATCGCAGCCAGGACGGCGCCAATGATGAACGTAGCCGAAATCACCATGTCGGGCTTGACGCCCATGAGCGCCGCCACCTTCGGGTTTTCAGCGGTCGCGCGCATCGCGCGGCCAAGCCGCGTGTAGTTCACGAGGTACATCAGGATCGCGAGCACGATGACCGTGAGGCTCAGGATCAATATCTGCGTTGGCGTGATGACGGCGCCGGCAACGTCGATCGGCGCACTTGGCAACAGGGTGGGATACGGCTTGTAGTTAGGCTTCCAGATGATCATCGCGAGCGTCTGGAGCAACAGCGACATCCCAATGGCGGTGATCAAGGGCGCAAGGCGCGGGCTGTTGCGCAGCGGCCGATAGGCGACTTTCTCGATCGTGAAGTTCAGCACCGCCGCGACCACGCAGGCGATCAATGTGGCGATGAGCAGGATCAGCCAACCCGGAGCATTGGGCATCGCGTCCTGCATCCAGCCGATGATCGACCAGCTCGTGAGCGCCCCGACCATCAGCACCTCGCCGTGCGCGAAGTTGATGAGCCCGATGATGCCGTACACCATGGTGTAGCCGAGCGCGACCAGCGCGTACATGCTGCCCAGCACCAGTCCGTTGATGATTTGCTGGAGCAGGATTTCCATGACGTGGTCGCTTTCCCTTCTTGTTGTCGCACCATGTCCGCGTGCCCGGTGTGCGAAACAAATTTTAGCGACGGGTTACGCTCTCGATGGTGGTCGAATCGCACCACTTGCTTGGGGCAAACCCGCGCTATGGAGCCTATTTCCGGCGGGCGCCACGGGTCAGTGGGGGCGAGTAAAATGAACGACGGTTCGGGGGGGTAGCTCAGCTGGGAGAGCGCCGCGTTCGCAATGCGGAGGTCGTGAGTT
>JBDTRV010000095.1:0-7790 GCA_039931475.1 Burkholderiales bacterium
CCGCGACGTTCTTCGGCTCCAGGAACACCTCGTAGCTCCAGGTGCCGCCTTCGCGTCCGGTGCCGGATGCCTTGGTGCCGCCAAACGGCTGGCGCAAGTCGCGCACGTTCTGGCTGTTGACGAAGCACATGCCGGCCTCGATCTGGGCCGCGACCCGATGCGCGCGGCCGAGGTTCTCGGTCCAGACGTAGCTGGACAGGCCGTATGGAATGTCGTTGGCGATGCGCACCGCATCGGCTTCGTCGTCGAACGGGATCAGGCAAGCGACCGGGCCGAAGATCTCTTCCTGCGCGATCCGCATGTCGTTCCTCACGTCGGAGAATACGGTCGGCAGCACGTAGTTGCCGCGCTTGACGCGATCGGGCAATTGCGGTGCATCCAGCCCGCCGCACAGGATGGTTGCGCCTTCCTTCGGCCCCATCTCGATGTAGCCGCGCACCTTGGCCAGATGGGCCGGGCTGATCATCGGGCCGACGATGGTCGATTCATCGAGCGGGTCGCCGACCTTGATGCGCTTCGCGCGCTCGGCGAACTTGTTCGCGAAGTCTTGGTAGATCGAGCGCTGCACGAGGATGCGGCTGCCCGCGGTGCAGCGCTCGCCATTGTTCGAGAAGATCATGAACACCGCCGCGTCGAGCGCACGGGCCTGATCGGCATCGTCGAAGATCACGAACGGCGACTTGCCGCCAAGCTCCATGCTGAACTTCTTGAGACCCGCGCTTTGCATGATGCGGTTGCCGGTGGCCGTGGAGCCGGTGAACGAGATCGCGCGCACATCCGGGTGCGCGCACAGCGGCTCGCCCGCTTCGCGCCCCATGCCGTGCACGATGTTGAGCACACCGGCCGGGATGCCCGCCTCGAGCGCCAGTTCACCCAGTCGTGCCGCGCTCATCGGCGACAGCTCGCTCATCTTGAGCACCGCCGTGTTGCCGAACGCGAGGCAGGGTGCGACTTTCCAGGTCGCCGTCATGAACGGCACGTTCCACGGAGAGATCAGCGCGCAGACGCCGACCGGGTGGAACAGCGTGTAGTTCAGGTGCGTGGGCGTCGGATAGGTGTGGCCGTCGACCCGCACGCACATTTCGGCGAAGTAGTAAAAATTGTCGGCCGCGCGGGGGATCAATTGCTTGCCGGTTTGCGCGATGACCTGGCCGCTGTCGTTGGTCTCGGTTTGCGCGATTTCCGGCACGTGCGCGGCGATCAGGTCGCCGAGCTTGCGGATCAGCTTGGCGCGTTCCGGCGCAGGCAGCCCCGCCCATTTGGGAAATGCGGCCTTTGCGGCTGCCACCGCTGCGTTTACCTCATCGGCGCCGCCAGAGGCAACCTCGGCCAGCACCTCTTGCGTGGCCGGGTTCACGGTCTCGAAGTAATCGCGGCCGGCTTGCGGCTTGCCGTCGATCAGGTGGTCGATTCTCATTTGCGCAATCCTATGGGCAACGACTTCTCCGTCCCCAGAATAACCGGACCGGACCGCCGATGCCAGCGCTGTATTCGCCGGCAGTCATTGCCTGATCGAATCGCAACTCGTTCCGTACTTGAGTAGATACTTTCGGCGCCGATCGGCATCGTTCACGACGCTGCGCTGTTCGCGCGATTGGTCGAACAGTTTGCGCCCCGCATCCGAAAGGGTGCGCGCGCCGCGGCAAATGGCGATCGCCGCTTCCAGTTGAAGCCGGTCGAACAGGTCAAGATTTGCGAATACCCTTGGCGCGAGGAGTGCTTCGAGATCGACGGCTTTCGCCGATGGCCGTGCGTTGCCGGCATCCCCAGGTCTCAACAACTGTTTGTCGCCACCCGGGGGCTGCGGAATGTGAGTGAATTTGAAGTTTGACGCGAATGCCGGCAAGACCATATGGCTCCGATAGGACCGGGCAACCGGTCCGCGGTATACGTCTTGCCACTCTTGTCGCGTCGCTATTTTTGCGGTGAATACAGATGAAACGCAGGTAGACGCACGCGAGAGATCGCGGGCCTCGTTCGGCAACAACGTTCGAGGCGCCCGGGTTCAAATCTCGGTCCAGCAATGGATGGCGGAGCAAAGCGCTTCATCAACCCTTGTCACCGATTTTTTTGAGTGAGAAAGTCATGGAACAAAACTACGACGTCGAGCACACGCAAGGCGGCGTGCCGATCAAGATGTGGACGCGCGGCGTGCCGGTGGAGGACGAGGCGCGCGCGCAACTCGCCAACGCGGCGCGGCTGCCGATCGTGTTCAGCCACGTCGCGGCGATGCCCGACGTGCACTTGGGCATCGGCGCGACCGTCGGCTCGGTGATCCCGACGCTGAAAGCGATCATCCCGGCCGCGGTCGGCGTGGACATCGGCTGCGGGATGATGGCCTGCAAGACGACGCTGACCGCGAACGATTTGCCCGACAACCTCGGGCCGCTGCGCGCCGCCATCGAGCGCTCGGTGCCGCACGGCTCGACGCCGCGTCGGCGTGGTCGCGACGAGGGAAGCTGGGAGAACCCGCCCGATGCGGTGGACCAGGTCTGGGCGACGTTGGCCGATGAGTTCGATGCGCTGTGCGAACTGCACCCGCGCCTTGCAAACACCAACAACCGCAAGCACCTTGGAACGCTGGGCAGCGGCAACCACTTCATCGAGGTGTGCCTCGATGAAGCGGGTGCCGTGTGGTTCATGCTGCACTCGGGTTCGCGCGGCGTGGGCAACGCGATCGGCACGCACTTCATCGAACTCGCGAAGAAGGACGCCGAGCGCAATCAGCGCAACCTGCCGGATAAGGATCTCGCGTACTTCGAGGAAGGCGCGCAGTACTTCGGCGACTATGTGCGCGCTGTCGGCTGGGCGCAGCAGTTCGCGGCGCGCAACCGCGAAGTGATGATGACGAACCTGATCGCGGCGGTGCGAAAGGTGATTGCCAAGCCGTTCGACTCGCACGTCGAGGCCGTCAACTGCCACCACAACTACGTGCAGCAAGAGCGGCACTTCGGAGCGGACGTGTTCGTCACGCGCAAGGGCGCCGTGAGCGCCAAACGCGGCCAGCTTGGGATCATTCCCGGCAGCATGGGCGCGCGTAGCTTCATCGTGCG
Organism: Burkholderiales bacterium; assembly: GCA_039931475.1. Taxonomy (GTDB): domain Bacteria; phylum Pseudomonadota; class Gammaproteobacteria; order Burkholderiales; family Burkholderiaceae_C; genus JBBPYC01. The sequence continues at coordinate 3,054 of JBDTRV010000095.1, forward strand.
CGGCCTTGGCAACCCGGAGAGCTTCGAGAGTTGCAGCCACGGCGCCGGCCGCGTGATGAGTCGCACCAAGGCGAAGAAAACGTTCACCTTGGAAGACCAGATCCGGGCGACCGAAGGCGTCGAGTGCCGCAAGGACAAGGACGTGATCGACGAGATTCCGATGGCCTACAAGGACATCGACGCGGTGATGGCGGCGCAAAAGGATCTGGTGGAAGTGGTCCACACCTTGAAGCAGGTGGTGTGCGTGAAAGGGTGACTGAGTGCTGGCGTGGCCCCCACGCTTGTCACTGCGTGTACTGCGCTGCCCCCGAGGAGGCGCGGCCTTGCTCGGGGCGGGCCGGCGCGTGTTGTTCGCGTGCGAGTCCGGCAGTCGCGGCTGGGGCTTCGCGTCGCCCGACAGCGACTACGACGCGCGCTTCATTTATGTGCACGGTCTGTCCTGGTATCTGCAGGTCGAGGCGGGACGCGACGTGATCGAGCAACCGATCAGCGGCGAGCTGGACGTAAACGGCTGGGACTTGCGCAAGACGCTGCAACTGCTGCGGCAATCGAATCCGACCTTGTTCGAATGGCTGCGCTCGCCGATCGTTTACCGCGAGGACAGCGCGGCGGCCGCAAGCCTGCGACTGCTGGCCGAGCAAGGGTTCTCGCCGGTGCGCGGATATCACCACTACGTGAGTCGCCGATTCGCCGATTCGCCGATTCGCCGATTCGCCGCGCCGCGCCGTCGCTGCGCTGCCCCGGAACCGGACCCAATCAGCCTTCCGCGGCTGGTGCCGCTTCTGCCTGTGCAATGGTGTTTTCAAGCGCGCCAATGCCTTCGATTTCGCACACGACCACGTCACCCGGCTGGCAGTCGACCACGCCGTGCGGCGTGCCGGTCAGGATCAGGTCGCCGGCTTCCAGCGTCATGAAACTCGTGAAGTATTCGATCAGGAACGGCACGGTAAAGATCATGTCGTTGGTGTTGCCGGTCTGTGTGATCTTGCCGTTGACGAGCGTTTGCAGCGCCAGATTCATTGGCCCGCCGGGGCGCGCATGAATCTCGGCAGAGTCGACCAGCCACGGCCCAATGGGCGTGCAGCCATCGCGGTTTTTCACGCGCAGGTTCGGCCGGTACCAGTTTTCGAGGTAGTCGCGGATCGCGTAGTCGTTGGCCACGGTGTAGCCGGCGATGTAATCGTAGGCGTCTTCCTTGCGCACCTTTTTTGCCGTGCGGCCGATCACCATGGCAAGCTCGCATTCGTAGTGCATGAACTGCACGCCGGCCGGCCGCTGGGTGAAGGCGCGATGCCCCGCGAGCGCCCCTTCGCCCTTGAGAAACACCAGCGGTTCCTCGGGCGGCTTGAACGCGAGTTCGCTCGCATGGTCGGCGTAGTTCAGGCCAAGCGCGAGGATGGTGCGTGGGCGCGCCACCGGCGCCAGCGGCGGCAACCAAGCGACGTCTTCTTGCGCCACCAGCCGGCCATCGGCCAGCAGCACGTTGCCATCGGCCTCCTGCGCGTCGTAGGTGGTGTGGTCGATGACAACTCTGGCTCGTTTCATACGACCTCCGCCACCAGCGTGTTGGATAAGGTTGGAAAGCCCGCTGCGCTGATGTCGATGCGCTGGCCGGCCCGCGCGGAGAGGTGTGCACCGCCGGCGAGAAGGTCGGTGCCAAGCATCAGCACGTCGCCTTCGCGCAAGGTCATGAATTCGCTCACATCGGCCACAAGCCGCGCGGCCGGGCGCACCAACTCGGCGAAGCGAATCGTCTGCTTCAACTCGCCGTCGATCCGTACTTCGAGCACGAACGCAGCCGGGTCACCGGCCTCCGCCGCCGGCACGAGCTGGTTGCCGATGCCGAGAAAACCATCCAGACAGTTGAATTTGATCGGTGGGCGAAACAAGTTCGGCTGCGGCAGCGAGAAGTCGTTCATCAGCACGTAGCCCGCTACTCGTTCCATAGCAGAAAACGAAGCACTGGCGGGCGCAAGTGGCCCAAAAACCATCGAAATCGTCGCGCCGACCCAGAGCTCGGCCGCTCCTGCTGGCACAACCACCGCGCCCCCGTGCGCGGTCCAGGTGTTGGCCGGCTTCACGTACAGCACCGGCGCGATGGGCAAAGCCCCCACGTTCGTCACTGCGTGTACTTCGCTGCCCCCCGAAGGGGCCGTGCCTTGCTTGGGGCGGCCCGGCGCGGCGGCGAGCGGCGCCTTGTGCGGCTCGCTCATTCGCGCGCCCAACGCTTCGCGCTCCCCGCGAAAGTTGAGCGCGGTGCCATGAACGGTGCCGGTGGGTAGAAAGCTCATGGTAGTGGAAGGCTCCGACCTGGTTCGGCCGGCGCGCGGCCGGCGTGATCTTCAGCCGATCCTAATGCGGTTCGCACCCAAGCGCTGCTTCGGCCTCTCGCGGAGCCTGCAACGGGAACGACGGGCCAGCCCCAAGTGGGGCCGGGCGTACAGTTCCCCTGTTGCTCGCCGGTCGGCGGCCAACAAGAACCACTGGAGTGAACCGATGAGAGTTTCGTCCCACATGTCGCGCCGACTTTGCGCCGCCTGCCTGGCCATCGCCGCGCTCGGGGCCTTGACGACGCTGGCGCCGACAGCCGCCGCGCAGCAGGCAGCGAGCCCGGCGCCGACCGCCACGCCGCCCATGGTGCGCATTCGCGGCACGCTGGTGTCGGCCGATGCTCAAAAGCTCGTGGTCAAGGATCGAAGCGGCGAGACGCTGACGCTAGCGCGCGCGGCGGAAATGCCGATTTCGGAGGTCTATCCGATCAAGCTCGAAGACATCAAGAAAGGCAGCTACGTCGGCACCGCGGCGATGCCGCAGCCCGACGGCACGCAGAAGGCGATCGAAGTTCTGGTGTTTCCGGAGGCCGCGCGCGGCAGCGGGGAAGGACACCGGCCGTGGGATCTGCAGCCGGAAAGCACCATGACGAACGCCACCGTCGCGAATCTAGCGCCGGCACCGGCGTCGGTCAGCGGCGGGCGTGAATTGAAGCTGTCGTACAAGGGTGGCGAGAAGACGGTGATCGTGCCACCGGACGTTCCGATCGTGAGCTTCAAGCACGCAGACGATTCGCTGCTGGTGCCGGGCGCGAAGGTGCTGATCACCGCGCAGGACAAGAACCGCACGCCGACCGCGCTGCGCGTGCTGGCCGGGCGCGACGGGTTCGCGCCGCCGATGTAGGTCGCGCGCGGATTTAGTTCGCTTGCGCGATCGCGGCCCGAGCAAAACGGTCAGGCGTCGCGCGACGAACGGCGCCATTCAGGCCGTGGTCAGATCCTTCACCGTCGTGCTCGCGCCATTGTTTTTGACCGACGCGATGCCGTCGTCTCGACTCGCCGCGCTCTTGTACATCTGGCTGGTGCCGATGATCTGGTGATTCGCCGCCTTCAGGTTGAAGTAGTGGCGCCCGTCGCTCGACTCCTTGCGCTCGAAGCGTTCGTCGCTCGCGCAATTGGCCTGCACCGACGCGATGCCGCCCTGCGCCGAGGGCTTGGCCACGTACTGCTCGCTGCGCAGGATCGTCTCGCCGTTGCCGGCCTTGAGGGCGAAGTTGAACTGCCCGTTGTTGCTTTTGCTGAGTTCGAAATGCCCGGCCATGGGTTTTCTCCTTTCGGTGGTGGAGCGGGTCGCGCTCCAGAGTTGTAGAGCCAGGATGAATTTACTATAAGTTTTGTAGCTGCTCAAGTCCGGTGGACGAGCGGCCAAGGCCTGAAAAGCCATGAAAACCATTGGCTCGACGTCGACCGTGCGTCGGTGGGGCCAGGAGCGTTATCGGACACTGGCGTCTTCGATCGAGAAAGGGAGGCAGCGCGATGTCGGACGACGACCGCTATTGGGCGCATGTACGAATCCATCCCGACAGCGGCCGGCCCGTGCCGCACCTGCTCTTGGAGCATCTGCACGGCGTCGCCGACCGCGCCGCGACGTTCGCAGCCTCGTTCGCCGGAGACTGGGCGCGCCTTGCGGGACTCTGGCACGACCTCGGAAAATACCGTCCCGGCTTCGCCAGCTACATCCGTCAGGCCAATGCTATCGACGCGCACATCGAAGGCCACGTCAAGGACCGCGACAAGACGCATTCCGCGGCCGGCGCGATCTGGGCCGAACGATTGCTGACCGAGCGCCACGGCGCACAGGGCCGCATGATGGCTCGGGCATTGCAGTACGCGATCGCGGGCCACCATGCCGGCCTTGACAACTGGGACGGCGGCCTGGCCGCCCGGCTGGCCTCCGAGGACGCGCGGCGCGAATGTGACGAGGCGCTCGCGGCTTGTCCCGCGCCTTCCGTCCTGCGGCCCGAGAGCCTTCCCAGCTCGATCAGCGGCCTGCCGCTTGGCGACGAGCGCAAGGACATTCCGGGCCGCTTCGCGCTCTGGCAGCGCATGTTGTTCTCGGCGCTAGTCGATGCGGATTTCCTCGACACCGAGGCATTCCTCGATGAGGGCCGCAGCGTTGGGCGAGGCGGGGCGCCACCGATTCCGGATTTGAAAGGCGCGCTTGATGATCACATGACCGCACTCGGCGCGAACGCACCAGATACGCCGGTGAATCGGTTGCGCGCCGACATCCTGCGCCAATGCCGGGAGAAGGCGAAACGCGCCCCCGGCGCGTTCACGCTGACCGTGCCAACCGGCGGTGGCAAGACGCTCGCGAGCCTCGCGTTCGCGCTCGATCACGCGGTGGCGCATGGAAAGCGGCGCGTGATTTACGCGATTCCGTACACCAGCATCATCGAGCAGACCG
>JBDTRV010000096.1:0-7772 GCA_039931475.1 Burkholderiales bacterium
GTCACGTTGCCCAGCAATCGCACGGCCGGTCGCTGCCCGGCGGCGGCGCTGCTGGCGATCAGCGCCTGCAAGGTCGCGTGCAGTTCGCCTTCCCCGGCGATCAGCAGCTCGACGCCCGGCAGCGTCCGCAGCGCCTGGATCAGGGTTTCGAAGCCCTTGTAATAGGTCAATCGGCCGATCGACAGCAGGCGCAGTTGTGTGTCCGGGTGCCAGCCTGCCTTTGCCGCACCGGCGGCAACCACTGCATCAGGAAGGTCGCTGGTATCCAGCCCGATCGGAACCACCGCGCACTTGTGGCGCCAATGCCTGAGCGGTGCGCTGGCTCTCAGATAGGGTTCTGACGTGGCGATGATGCACTCAGCGCCATCCAGCACCGCGTGCTCGAAGGGCCGATAGAGCGCATAGGCAGCGGCGACCGACCACTTGATCTGCGATACCACCACGTCCGAATGCCAGTGCACCACCCACGGCAGCGCGCGCGCCTGCGGCAAGGTCAGCACCCAGAGCGCCGAGTTGTTGGGCATGTGCAGATGCAACACGTCGGGCCGGAACTGCTTGATGGCGCGGGCCAGCGCGGCGCGAAAACCGACCGCGATCGGCGCGTAAACGAGCTGGAACTGCACCGGCACCCGCACCAGCCAAGGCGGATCTTCGGGCGCCGGCGTGCCGTGCACGAGCGCGGCAGAGTCGATGCCCTGCGCGCGCTGCGCGGCGACGAGATGCGCGAGAAAAGTCTCCATCCCGCCGCGGTCCGGCGGATAAAACTTGCCGACGTGCAGGATGCGCAACGCCATCGCTTGAGGGGCCTGTTCTAGCGCGCGCCGGCGGCGGCGGGCGCGGCCAGTTGCGAGCGCACTTGCGGGTATTGCGGATTGCGCGGGTCGAGCGCGATGGCCTGGTCGATGTCGGCCAATGCGGCGCCTTGCTGGCCGGCCATGTAGCGCGCTACGGCGCGGCCGTAGAACGCGGGCGCGCTCGGGGCGCCTGCCACCAGGCGGTCGAACAGCGGCAGCGCGCCGCGCGCATCGCCCTTGGCCGAAAGCGCCATGCCCATGCCGAGCATCAGGCGCGGGTCGTTCGGGCGGCTTTTGAGCAGTGCACTGAAGTCAGAGACAGCGACGTCGTAGCGCTGCGTGGCCATGGCGGCGTCGGCGCGGCGCTGGCGCAAGGTTTGGGTGAGCTGGCGGGCACCGTCGGAACTCTCCGCTCTTTCTTCGGGCGCTTGCGCAAGGCCGGCGCTGAATGCCTGGTAGGCATCGGCGAAGTGGCCCAGCGCCATCGCCGACTCGCCTCGGTGGTAGTACAGCATCTGGCCCTTGAAGCCTTCGGCTTCGGCCGCGGCCAGTTCCTTGAGCGCCTGCTCGTGCTTTTTTTGCTGCTGATAGGTGACGCCGAGGTTGAAGCGCGCGTTGCCGGCCAGGTCGCCGAGGGCAATGGCGGTCTGGAAATTGCCCTCGGCCTGCTCCAGCAAACCCTTTTCGAGATGCCACGCGCCCAGGTTCAGGAACGGGCGCCAGCGGCCGACGGCGTTGGCCGGCGCATTTGCGTCGATCTTTTCGGCCGCGTCGCTCCAGGCGCTGAACTCGTCCTTGAGCGACAAGACGCGATCGAGCGCCAGCACACCGAACAGAAGGCCAACCACGGTTCCGCAGACGTACACGGTGCGCGGCGAAAAGCCGATCAGCACCAGCGCGACCAAGCCCGGCAACGCGATCGCCCAGAGGTAGCTGCGGTACAGCACGAACGGGTCTTGCAACCAGACCGTGGCGAACTCGGTTGGATAAAGTAAAAGTGGAAACAGCAGCAGCAGCGCCGCTAGGCTCCACCCGCCACGGCGTTTGATCAGCAGCCAGACGGAGCCACCCAGCAGCGCCACATACCCGAGCGCGCCGAGCCACTGCGGGAACGCGCCGTAGGAAAGCGGAAACGCGGGCCGCAGATCGAGCGACATCCACTGCACGTTCGGCAAAAACCAGAGCAAGCCGTACTTGAAGAACAGCGCCGCCTCGTTGAACACGCTCAACCCATAGATGCGCCCGGTGATGCCCGGCTGAAGCTGTTCGAGTTGGCGCGCGAACGCAACCGAACGCTCGTCGAACAGGCGGCCCACGAGCGAGCCATAGACGCCGAAGAACAGCAGCGCGACAGCGACCAGCAGCGCGAGCGATGCGCCCGCGACGATCGCGATCGTGCGGCGCTCCGGCCGCCGCACGTAAACGTACAACGGCAGCGCCATCGCCGCGATCATTGCCGCGTATTCTTTCGACAGCACCGCCGCCAGATAGGCGATCAGCGCCAAAAGATGCCACCACAGGCGCCCGGACGCGATGCCGCGCACGAACGCCCAACAGGCCAGCACCGAGAACAGCGTGGCCATCACGATCGACCGCTGCGTGAGGTAGCCAACCGCATAGACCGCGACCGGGTTCAACGCGAACAGCGCGACGCCCACTTGCAGCGCCGCGGTGCGTGAGCGCGAGAATTTCGGGTCGGCTTCGTCTTCCGGCGAATAGCGGGTCTGCGCGAACAGCTCACGCAGCAGGCCGTACAGCGCGAAAGCCGTCGCAAGATGCAGCGCGATGTTGAAGGCCCGCTGCTTCCACCAGCCAGAGCCGAAGAGGGTTTCGAGCCAGACGAAGCTTCCGTAAGACAGCATGCGCGGCTTGAACGTGAACAGGCTGCCGTACTGGCCGAGCACCGTGCCATCGGTCAGGCGTGAATCGTCGAAGACCAGCTCGTTGCCGATGCCGGGCAGGTAGATGCAAAGGACGGCCGCCACCAGGACGAGGGCGAAGATCAGCGAATTGGAGGGTCGGGCCATGAAGGATGGAGGTGCGAATCGCGCCGCCGCTCATGCGGCGAGCCGCAGCGGGTTTCCGGCCGTTCGGGCGCGGGCCGTCGCAGTCTATGCGAAGGGAAGGCCGCCTTGGCGGCTCTTCGTAACAGTCATCTTCAGCAACCCCGGGCGAATCGGCCACCTAGCGCGCATTTTGGTAACAAATTCGCCTTCCCCGCGCACCCAATGGTCATTTCTCGCTACCAATTTAGGAGTTGTCGTGCGCCATACAATGAGCGCCTCGGCCGCATTCGCGCGCCACGCGCCAAACTCCCGTCTCGCCGCTGAAAATTTCGCGGTACTGCCCTGCGTCGTTCGTCCTGACCATGTTCAAAGCCCTGTGGGCCTATCGCCGCTTCATCTGGAGCAGCGTGCTACGCGAGTTCAACGCCAAGTACCGCGAGTCGCTGCTCGGCGCGTTCTGGTCGGTTGCCAATCCGCTGGCGATGATCGTGATCTATACCGTGATCTTCGGCCAATTGATGAAGCCGACCTTGGCCGGGCATGAGAAGACGCCGTTCGCGTTCAGCATCTACCTGTGCGCGGGGGTGATCACCTGGACCTTGTTTGGCGAGATGCTGGGGCGGCTGAACAACGTATTTCTGGAACACGGCAACCTGATCAAGAAGGCGAACTTTCCGCGCATCTGCCTGCCGGCGATCGTCACCGTGTCGGCGCTGCTGAACTTCGCCATCGTGTTCGCGCTGTACCTGGCGTTCCTGGCACTGATCGGGCACTGGCCGGGCTGGCCGCTGCTGGCGTTGATTCCGCTGTTGCTGTTGCAGCTTTTGTTCACGCTCGGGCTTGGTGTCTTCCTGGGCACGTTGAACGTGTTTTTCCGGGACGTGGGGCAGCTTACGGGCGTGGTACTCCAGTTCTGGTTCTGGCTCACGCCGATCATTTATACCTTTGCCGCCTTGCCCGAAAACGTGCGCGGTTGGATCGCACTCAATCCGCTGCTGCCACTTTTTGCCGCCTATCAGACCGTGTTTCTCGATCAATCCGTGCCCGACTTCAGCGCATTGGTGCCGCTTGCTGTGGCGACATTGGCCCTTTTGCTTTTGGGGGCGGGCTTTTTTCTCGCGCGCGTGGGCGAATTGGTGGACGAGCTTTAGATGAGCTCACTTGTCGTCAGCAATGTGGGCAAGGCCTACAAGCGATATCCAGGCAAGTGGGCACGCGCGCTGGAATGGCTCGGCGGCCGTTCGCAGCACGAAAAAGCCTGGGTGCTCAGGGATATATCGTTTCGCGTCGAGCCCGGCGAGGCGGTCGGCATCATCGGCGTAAACGGCGCGGGCAAGAGCACGCTGCTCAAGATTATTACCGGCACCACGCAGCCGACCACGGGCAGCGTGCGCACCAACGGCCGGGTCGCCGCGCTACTCGAACTCGGCATGGGTTTTCATCCCGATTTCACGGGGCGCCAAAACGTGTTCATGGCGGGCCAGTTGCTGGGCCTCGCGATTGACGAGATCTCCGCGCGCATGGTTGAGATCGAAGCATTCGCCGAGATCGGCGACTACATCGACCGTCCCGTGCGCACCTATTCGAGCGGCATGCAGATGCGGGTCGCGTTCAGCGTCGCGACCGCCGTGCGACCCGACTTGCTGATCGTCGACGAGGCGCTGTCTGTGGGGGACACATATTTCCAGCACAAGTGCTTGCAACGAATTCGACATTTTCAGAGCAAAGGAACTTCTCTGTTGCTGGTATCCCACTCGCCCGAAACAATGAATTCGCTTTGTCAGCGCGGGATAATGCTGGAACACGGACGAATCGGGCGAATAGGGGATGTGACAAGCGTGATGGACTATTACCGCGCCAGTCAGGTTCGCCGCATGACTGCTGATACTGCCGCACTCCCGGAAATTGTCGAAACCGGTTCGTCGACAGCAGGACGAGACAACAAAACCGTCCTTGCGAGCAAAACGGGAGGCGCCGTATCAGCCAAAATTTATGGAGACCAGAGCGTCATCCACACCGGCGACAACATCCACTTGGCAATTTCCGTAGCGTTTGATTTGCCGCATGATGATCCGCATATTGGGTTCGGAATTCGGACCAAGATGGGCATCATGATATATGAAGCCAACACTCACACCTTGGGCCTGCAAATTGGACCTGTGGACGCCAAAGCCAATTTGACCGCTACTTTCTCATTCAGATGCATATTAGCGCCAGATACGTATGAACTTGTCGTCGGCGTGGCGGACGGTGGACTCGGCGACGGGAGATTTCAGAAAACAATTTTCTTCGATCAATCATTTTTTGTGTTCGAAGTTGTGTCAAGCAAACATGGCGTCTGGGCGGGAATATGTGATATGGCACCAGAGGTTGTATTTTCATGATTGAGAGAATCATAAAATATTACAACGACAGCGACTACGATTTTCGGAAGTTCGCCTTCCAGGGCGACCCACTAAAAAATCGATTTGAGGAATGGGTCGGCCGTTACAAAATGAAATGGGCAATCGCGAAGGCGATCGATGCTAAAATTATTCTCGAGATCGGCGTAGGGTACGGCTATGCAGCGCACGCATTTCTTGACGCATCGCGAGATGCTCAGTATATCGGTATAGATAAGCCCTCGCTTGATGGGGAAGTAGGGGCGGTCGACTGGGCAGAAAATTTCTTGAGCGAACAAGGGTTTTCTGCAAAAATTCTCAGGGAAGATACTCAGGCTTGGACGCGTCTGCCCGGTGGCGTCTTTGATCTCGTTCATATAGACGGGCAGCAGGACGGTAATGGCACATATCATGATCTTGACTTGGCGCTTGTTCAATCCAAAACCATACTGGTCGATGGCTATCATTGGACGAGACAAAATTTTTTAGCTGTCAATGAGTGGCTTTGGAACAATCGGGCGGCGGTAGATTACTCGACAGGCATACCGGGCTATGCGGGGGGCCTGCTGATCTGTCCGAACTCTAGCGCTTTGGCGGTCAAAGGGGGTAGCTCCAATAGCACAGAGCTAGTCGCGGCCTATACCTCGGATTACTATCTCCGCGATTGTGGGGGTTATGAATTTTGGAACGACAGCCGAGGCGCTCGACTGGACGCTCGTTTGCAGGCTGTTGCAGACGTGGCGTGTGCAATCGGAAAGCCCAAAACGGTAATCGATTTGGGAGCTGGACGTGGTGAATTGTCGGCGTTCTTTGCAAGAATTGGAGCTCACGTCACTGCAATTGACTATTCTCCTCAGGCAACCGCGTTGATCGAGAAAACGCTAGAGTCATCGGAGGACTTGAAAAACCGTGTTACGGTGGTGCAAGGCAGTGTCACCGACGTTAGCATTTATCCAGAGCAGGCTGATTTGGCAGTTGCCGCGGATGTTGTCGAACATCTGGATCCGGCCGAACTGGAGCTAATGTATGCAATCGTCAGCGACAGGCTGATGTCTGCAAAAGGTAGTTTAGTTGTTCACACGGCCCCCAACAAGTGGAACTACCAATATCAGCATCCTAAAGAGCAGAAGGCAGCGATTGACGCTGGATTTTGGTTGCCCCGCGTTAGACGCACTTGGTATGAGCGCCAGATGCACATCAACGAACAAAATCCGCGGATCTTGAAAAAGCAGCTCTCTCGATACTTTCCCTACGTGCATCTCTGGTTCTCCGACGACCACAGCGCAGGCGGAAGTTTGATTCGACGTTTCACAGTCGACGACTGCCGACGGGCGAAAAGTATTTTCGCCATTGCTTCTCATCGACCAATCGATATTAAAGCCCTTGCCGTCAGCTTTATTTCCGCTCCGCTTACTCACGAAGAATCTGAAGCCCTCGAATTCTCAGTTGTCGAAACGCCAGGAAGCGTCCGAGCAGGCGCTATTTTCCACGTTGCAGTGAACGTAGTCAATAGATCGAGCAGCCGCATAACCAGTCTGCTGCCCCATCCTTATCATCTTAGCTATCATTGGAAAAGCGCAGACGGGAATATGCTTATATGGGAAGGCCAAAGAACGGGCTTCACGCCGGCTTTAACATCCGGTGAAGAGCGCACATATAGCGTGAGAGTGCAGGCGCCTGTTCAGCAGGGCAAATACCGGTTAGAAGTGGCCGCCGTACAAGAAGGTGTGCGATGGCACGAGCCGATAAGGGCACCATCCGGAGGGCTGATCGATATTGCCGACGGCGGTAAATCCGCAGTTTTGTTATCCACATGACGCCTGCTTTTTATAGAGCTTTCGAGGACTGCCATCGCGGATCGCGTGAGTTGATTGGCAAGCGGCTGGAAATCTATTTGCCTTTCGTCGCGCCGTTGCGCGAGCTGTATTCGCCTGCTCGGGTGGTCGATTTGGGCTGCGGCCGCGGGGAGTGGCTTGAACTGGTTTCGCATGTAGGATTTGAAGCGCACGGCGTTGACCTTGACGAGCACATGCTGCGGGCGTGTCGCGAGCTGAAACTCTCGGTCCAACAAGGCGAAGCGCTCCAGCATCTGCAGAAGCTGGATGACGCTTCACACTGCGTCGTGTCCGGTTTTCATTTTGCCGAACATATCTCTTTCGACGATCTTGAAGCTCTGGTGATCGAAGCACTACGCGTGCTCGAACCGGCGGGCCTACTAATCCTCGAGACCCCAAACCCCGAAAACCTCGTCGTCGGAACGAGCAGCTTTTGGCTCGATCCGACGCACCAGCGGCCACTTCCGCCGCCGCTGCTTTCGTTTCTTGCCGAGCACGCCGGCTTTGCGCGCGTCAAGCTGCTGCGGCTGCAGGAGCCTGCCGACCTTGGCGCGCGCAGCGACATACGGCTGTCCGACGTGATCACTGGCGCCAGTCCGGACTATTCGATCGTGGCGCAGAAGGGTGCAGACAGCGAGCTGCTGGGCCGGTTCGATGCCGCCTTCGCATCCGACTATGGCATCGATTCGGTCACGCTCGCCGATCGGTTCGATCGCAGCATCGTCAGCGGAATGACGGACCTCGAGCAACGAGTCG
>JBDTRV010000097.1:0-7738 GCA_039931475.1 Burkholderiales bacterium
GAAACGAGAACTGCGTGAACAGCCGCTTCATCCCCGCCTCGTCCTGCGACACCTCGGGATAGACCTCGCTGTAGCTTCGCTCGAGCCAGGCGTTGGCGACCGGCGCCGGTCCACCGTGTCCGGGACCGGCGATGTAGATGACGTTCAGGTCGCGTTCCTTGATGACGCGATTGAGGTGAACGTAGATGAAGTTCAGCCCTGGCGTCGTGCCCCAGTGACCAAGCAGGCGCGGCTTGATGTGCTCGCGCGCCAGCGGCAGCTTTAACAGCGGGTTGTCGTAGAGGTAGATCTGGCCGACCGAAAGGTAATTGGCCGCGCGCCACCACGCATCCATTTTTTGCAGCGTTACGGTGGATGGGGTCGAATCGGTTTGCATCGTTTCATTTCCTTTCAGCTCGCGCCAAGGCGGTTTAGGCCGTTGGGTGAACGGCGGCATTCGAAAAAGCGGTACTTCAAGACAAACTGCCGGTTTGCGCTAGTGCAGCGGACCTGAGTAGCTACTGAAGTAGTAGCACTTGGGCAGCCGCGCCGACTTTCGGCGGCTGCGAGCGATGCCGCGCAGAGCGCAACACTCTTTCTAACAGCACCGGAAGTGTCCGCCGCCGTTGGGCTATTGGAAGTCGCTCGTTCACTGCGTGCTTTGTTCCCGATCAATGCAAGAGCACCCGGTTTTGGATAGATTGATGAGGGATGGATGGCTCCCACTTCGACCTCCTGACTTCCGCCGCTCCGCTATCTGCCGCTGCTCGCATCGACCCGGCGCGCAGCCTCCAGCAAGGGGTTGCAGTCACGCAGGAAGTGGCGCGGACCGCCACCATTTACCAGACCGCGTTCTCGGCCGGTCGGCGCCGCGACCTAGCCGACTGGCAGCAAGCCTGCGCGCTCGCGCGCAGTCACGGCCGCAACGCGATGCCGCTGCACAGCGGTCTCAACGATCTGCTGCGTGCGTGTGGGATGCGCGCGGCTGCCGATTCGGCGCCGGCGAGGGCAGAGGGCGTACGTGAACAATGACGGTCGGCGCAGCCCCGCCATGGCATGCGATCGATGCCGACACGGCGCTAGCGCGCCTTGAAGTCGCCGCCGATGTCGGCCTGTCGTCGAGCGAAGTGGCGAAACGACTCGTCGCGCACGGTGTCAACGTGCTGCCGGAGGCGAAGCAGCGCTCGGCATTGCTGGTATTTCTGCGCCAGTTCAAAAGCCCGCTGATCTCTATCCTGTTCGTTTCCGCCGCGCTGGCGGTGGTGATGGGACACGGGAGCGACGCGATCGTGATCCTGCTTGTGGTCCTGTTCAACGCGCTCGTCGGTGCGTGGCAGGAAGGACGTGCGGAACGCTCGATGGCGGCGCCTGGCAGGTGCTGGGCGACCCGACGGAAGCCGCGTTGCTGGTGGCTACCGGCAAAGGCGGGGTCGACGTCGACGCGCTGCGGCAGCAGGCCCCGCGCGAGGCCGAGCTGCCGTTCGACGCTGACAACAAGCTGATGGCGACCGGACATGGAGGTGAGGCGCTGTCGCCCCGGGTGTTTATCAAGGGCGCCGCCGAGGCAGTGCTGCGCCTGTGCGCAAAAGATGGCGGCGCTGCCGTGGGCGCGGCGCGCGCAGCAGCCGACGTGATGGCCGCCGACGCGCTGCGCGTGCTGGCGGTCGCAACGATCGCGGACGATTCGCCCGAGGCGCTTGCCTGCCTCGATGCCGAAGACTGCGTCGAAGCGCTGGCCGGCCGCGCCACGCTGCTCGGATTGCTGGGGCAGATCGATCCACCGCGCGAGGAAGCCAGGGTTGCGGTGGCCGAATGCCGCGCCGCCGGCATCCGGCCGATCATGGTCACCGGTGACCACAAGCTGACCGGCCTCGCGATTGCGCGCGCTTTAGGCATTGCGCGCGATGGTGATCGCGGCGTGGACGGTGCGGAGCTGGAGCGTATGGACGACTCCGAACTGCATGCGCAGCTGGACCGGATCGCGGTGTTCGCGCGCGTTCATCCGGCGCAAAAGCTGCGCATCGTCGAGGCGCTGCAGTCGCGCGGAGACGTTGTCGCGATGACCGGCGACGGGGTCAACGACGCTCCGGCGCTGGCGCGCGCCGACGTCGGTGCAGATCCTGTGGATCAACATCGTCACCGAAGGCACCCTGACCGTGAACCTGGTGATGGAGCCGGCCGACGGCGAGGAGATGAAGCGCCCGCCGGTGCCTCGCGACGAGCGACTGCTGGACCGCTCGATGTTGTTGCGGGTGGCGGTGATGGCCAGCGCAGCAGTGGCCGCAACCTTCGGCTGGTTCGCCTGGCGCATGGCCGAAGGGATCGATCTGGCGCAGGTGCGCACCGAGACCTTCACCATCCTCGCCATGTGCCAGTGGTTCAACGTGCTCAACTGTGAATCGGCCACGCGCTCGGCGCTGCGGCTGGGCGTGCTGCGCAACCCATGGCTGCTCGGCGGCCTGGGGCTTAGCGTGGCGCTGCAGGCCGCGGTGCTGTACTGGCGGCCGCTGGGCGAACTGTTCTACACAGTGCCGCTGCAGCCGGCCGATCTACTGCCACTGGTGGCGGCTGCGAGCGTGGTGCTGTGGGCTGAGGAGCTGCGCAAGCTGTGGGCGCGCTCTCGGCGCGGCGCGCCCGGCCAGCGGGCGACAATTCCAGCATGAGCATCCGTAACCTCGACCGTTTGTTGTCGCCCAAGTCTGTCGCCGTCATCGGCGCATCGAACCGGCCCGCGAGTGTCGGCGCCACCGTCTGGCGCAACCTTCGCGCCGGCCGATTCGAAGGGCCGCTGTACGCCGTGAACCCGAAGCACGCGCAGCTCGACGGCGCGCCTGTGTTCGCGCGAGCGCGCGATCTGCCGCAGGCGCCGGAGTTAGCGGTCATCTGCACCCCCGCGGCAACCGTGGCGGGGTTGATCGAGGAGCTTGCAGAACTCGGCACCTGCGCCGCGATCGTGATGACCGCCGGTTTGAACGCAGAGCAAAAACAGGCGATGCTGGACGCGGCCCGGCCGAACCTGTTGCGCGTGCTGGGTCCGAACTGTCTGGGGTTGCTGAGCCCGCATCGCGGCCTGAATGCGAGCTTCGCGCACACCGACGCATTGGCCGGTGACATCGCCTTTGTTTCCCAGTCGGGCGCGCTGGTCACCGCCGTGCTCGACTGGGCGAAATCGCGACAAATCGGCTTTTCCCACATGGTGTCATTGGGTGATCGGGCGGATGCCGATTTCGGCGACCTGATCGACTACCTGGCCAGCGACGGACGCACCCGTTCGATTCTGCTGTACATCGAATCGATCGAGCAGCCGCGCAAGTTCATGTCGGCCGCCCGTGCCGCGGCGCGCAACAAGCCGGTGATCGTGGTCAAGGCCGGGCGCGCCGGGGGCGGCCTGAAAGCGGCCGCATCGCACACCGGCGCACTGGCGGGATCGGACATCGTGTTCGACGCCGCGATCCGGCGCGCCGGCATGTTGCGCGTGGACACGTTGCAGGATCTGTTCATGGCGGCCGAGACGCTGGCGCGCTTTGGCGACAACCGCGACGAGGCGCTGACCCTGATGACCAACGGCGGCGGCGCCGGCGTGATGGCGGCCGATGCGGCTGCCGCGTTCGGTGTCGAGCTGGCCAGCTTGAGCGATCCCGTGCGCGAGCGGCTCGATGGGGTGCTCCCGGCCAGCTGGTCGCGCGCCAATCCGATCGACATCATCGGCGACGCGCCGGTCGAGCGTTACACCCAGACGCTGCAAGCGCTGCTCGACGACCCGGCTTCCGGGGCAGTGCTGCTCATGCACGCACCGACCGCGATCGTGCGCAGCGACGACATCGCGCGCGCCTGCGTGCCGATCCTGCGCAACGCGCACGATCGCGTGATGGCGTGCTGGCTGGGCGCCGATGCGGTGGCCGAGGCGCGGCGCATCTTCGAGCAGGCCGACGTCGCCGACTACGCGACACCCGAAGAAGCGGTGCGCGCTTTCGCCATGCTCAAGACCTACCGGCGGAACCAGGCGCTTTTGACCGAGGCGCCGAGCGCGAGCGAGTGTGATCCGCCCGATATCGCAGCGGCGCGACGGCCGATCGACGCCGCTCTCGCGCAGGGCCGCGACATGCTCGATGAACTGGAATCCAAGACGGTGCTCAAGGCCTATCGCATTCCGACGGTCGAGACCGTGGCGGTCGAGGCGAACGCGGACGCGGCGGCTCGCGCGGCGCATGCCATCGGCTATCCGGTCGCGCTCAAGATCCTGTCGCCCGATATCAGCCACAAGTCCGATGTCGGCGGCGTGCAGCTCGATCTCGAGAGCGAAGAAGCGCTGCGGCGAGCGGTGGGCGCGATGCTGGCCAAGGTGCGGGAACTGCGGCCGAACGCGAACGTCGCGGGCTTCACCGTGCAGTCGATGGTCAGGAGGCCGCTCGCGCAGGAATTGATTGTTGGCGCCAGCGTCGATCCGTTGTTCGGGCCGGTGCTGATGTTCGGACACGGCGGCATCGCGGTCGAAGTGCTGGCCGATCGCGCGATTGCACTACCGCCGTTGAATCGGGTGATCGCGCGGGAGCTGATCGCGCGCACCCGCGTCTCCAAACTGCTGGCCGGCTATCGCGACCGCCCACCGGCACGCACCGATGCGATCTGCGATGTGTTGGTTGCGGTCTCCCGGATGCTGGCCGACCTTCCCGAAATCGCCGAGTTGGACATCAACCCGCTGTGGGCAGACAGCGAAGGCGTGATTGCGCTGGACGCACGCATCAAGGTGTCCGCGGAAAAGCCCGCCGGCGCCGATCGATTCGCGATCGCGCCCTATCCGGTCGAATGGGTCGAAGTCGTGAACTGGCAGGGCGAAGAGATCATGCTGCGGCCGATCCGCCCGGAAGACGAAACGCAGCACCGCGAGTTTCTCGAACAACTGTCGCCCGAGGACATCCGCTTTCGCGTGTTCATGGTGCGGCGCGACCTTCCGCGCAGCGAACTGGCGCGGCTGGTGCAGCTCGACTACTCACGTGAAATGGCCTTCGTCGCCGTGCGCACGCTTGCCGATGGGAGCGAACAGACGCTTGGCGTGGTGCGGACGATGACCGACCCCGACAACGTCGAAGCCGAATACGCGATCGTCGTGCGCTCGGACCTCCAAGGCAAGGGCCTGGGACATTTGCTGACGCGCAAGATCATCGAATATGCCGCCGCGCGCGGCACCCAGCGCATGGTCGCCTATGTGCTGCACGACAACCGAGGTATGTGTCGCTTGGCCCTCTCGCACGGGTTCGTGAGGAGCGCGGAACGCTCTTCCGCCGATGCGCTTTGTTTCGTGCTGCGGCTGTCCGCGGACTAGCCCGCATCCGCGAATCAATGCGACATCAGCACCGGTGCCGTCATCGATGCCAGCAGGCCGCGCGTTGCACCACCCAGAATCCGCTCGGATAGACGACCGCGGCCGTAGGCGCCCATAACGATCAGGTCGGCGCCGAAGTCGGCGGCGCGCGAGAGAATGGCGTCGGCAATCCCGATGCCGGGGTGGGGCGCCAGACGAGTTTCTGCCTTCACTCCATGGTGGGTCAGCCATTGCTTCAGCGCGTCGAGCCGAGCCTGCAGCGTTTCCTCGTGGACTGTTTCCCGCTCGATCCACTGGATGACTTGCACCTGCTTGGCCAGACGCAGCAACGGGAGTGCATCGGAGACGGCCCGCGCGGCTTCACTGCTTCCGTCCCAGGCGACCATCGCGCGGGTGCCCACGGCGTCCCAGTGACCGACATAGGGCACCATCAGTGTCGGCCGCGCGCTGTACAAGACGACCTGCTCGACCAGATCACGCGCTTGCGCAATGTTCTCGCCACCTGGGTCAACTTGGCTTAGCACGGTCAAATCGCTGCTCTGGGCATGCTGTACAACCGATTTGGCCGCGTCGGCCTCGTCGACCACGGTTTGGAACGACTTGATGCCGGCCGCACTGCACTGCTGGCCAAACAACTCCGCTGCGCGCTCTGCTTGCGCGCGCAAGTTCTTGGCGACGTCACTCGCGACTCCTCGGACGCCGGCAGCCACGAGCATTGCGGACGGCACTTCGACCAGGCCGGTCGGCGCGAGCCCGACCAGATGGGCATTCAGGTCCTGCGACAAGCGGATCGCGGCCTCAGTACGCGCCGCGCAAAGCGGACTTTGATCCAAAAGCAGGAGGAGGCTCCGATAGGTCATGCTGTTCTCCAAAATAGAGGTAACGCCCATTGTTCGCCCCAGGCGAAGGCGTTACCTTGATCTGGCGCAGTTCGTGGCCAGTGTTTGCAAGGTATCTCGGTGGTTCAGCCGGGATGCGGCCGCCGCGGTTCTGGGGAATGCGCGCCGCAGGGCGGGGCGGTCCTTCGTGCCTGTCGTCTCCCATCCCGGCTGTGCTGACCCTGCCCTGAAGGCCAGCAATGCTCGCCCGATCATCAGAACGCATTTGTGTACTGGTTTCAAGGGCTATGAAAATAGTTGATTCTCCGGCTTGGCGCACGTCGCACGCAACCTCGGCGTCGATGTGAAGACCGCCGACAGCTACATCGACCTGTTGGCCGACTTTTTGCTGCTGCGCCGCCTGCCGCCCTGGCATGCCAATGTGGGCAAGGTCATTGGCAATCTCAAGAAGGGATGCCCTTTGCTCGCAGCGAGAGCCGCAATTCATGCGAGTCCTGCAGTCAGCCTCATGCCCGCCTGAGTCGGGGCCGGCCATCCGTTGCGCTCTCAATCGACATGCGGTCTCAGCGCCGCCGGGATGCGTTGCTGTTCCAGTCCGCCGCTCTCCAGCCAGAGGTGCGTGCTCTGCGCGGCGCGCTCGATCAGTTCGTCGGCGCGCGAAAAATCGTACGGCGACACCGCCAGCGGGCACAGCGGGGGCACCGTGGCAATCTCGACCCGGCCGGCCAACAGCTCCAGATCCCTGACGAGCTGATGGGTCGTCAAGAGGTTGATCGCATTCAGCGCGCTGGCGATGGCTGTCTCCGGCGGCGTTGACAGTGCGCAGGCGAAGCCAGTGGGCAGCACCACCAGCCGGCTTGCGCCCAACTCGACCGCGGTGATCACGGGAGTGTTGCTGGCAATGGCCCCGTCCATCAGATCTACCGCGCCGATGCGGACCGGCGAAAACGCCGCGGGTATCGCGCAGCTGGCCAGTACCGCCTCGGCAGCAAGACCCGATGAAAGCAGCACCGAAGCGCCGCCCAGCACTTCCGTGGTCATGATGTGCACCGGGATTCGGGCCTTCTCAAGTTGGCGGTAAGGCAGATGGCGCTCGATGAGCCGGCGCAGGGCATGCGAGTCGACCAGTGAGTCAGAGTCGAAGAACATGCCCGCGAGGCGACGCAATGTGAACGGGAAGACGTCACTTCGTTTCAGTCCGCGCCAAATGTCTTCCAGCCGTGCCACCCCGGCGGGTGTGGGGTCGCCACAAAAATAGGCGCCGTTGAGCGCGCCCACCGACGAGCCGACCACGAAGTCGGCTCGAACGCCGTGGGCCACCAGCGCCCGCAGCATGCCGGCCTGGATGGCGCCGAAACTGCCGCCGCCAGCCAGCACGAATGCGGTTGTCGTCATCGGGGTGCCCTGGACCATGATGAAGCGCCTTTCAGGTTGTCACGCTTCGCGGAGACCCCGCCTCTTCATGGCTTGCAGGGGGGTGCGTTGTTGGCGGCCTTGAGATAGGCAATCAGGTCGCTTCGGTCGCGCGCATCGGGAACGCCGTCGTAGGTCATGGCGGTGCCCGGCACCACGGCCAGCGGCTTGGCCAGAAACAGGT
>JBDTRV010000098.1:0-7712 GCA_039931475.1 Burkholderiales bacterium
CGAAGGCGTCGCGTCGCGCCTGATCGAACAGGTGCGCCGCCGCGACGTCGATCGCATCGCGCGGATCGGCGATTGGTTGACGGGCGATTGTCCCAAGCACTCGCTCGCGCAGGCTGGCGATCAGCACTAGATGGTGGCGGCGCAACAGCGCGATGGCCGGTCGCAACTCGGCGGTGTCCTCGTCGCGAAAGTTGGTTAGCACCACGACCAACGCGCGCCGGCGTTGCACCCTCAGCAAATGTTCGGCCGCATCGCGGTAGTCAGAATGGGTGGCGCCGGGCTGAATGTCGTGCAGCCGGTTCATCAGCGCGTTCAAGGTCGCCGCCCCCTTGCGCGGTGCGAAGTCGCGCTGCTCGCCCGGCGGCCCGCCGAAGGTCATGGCGCCGACCGCATCGCCTTCGGAAAGCGCGACGTGGGCCAGCAGCATCAGCGCATTTAGCGCTTCGTCGAAGTGGCTTGCTCCAGAAGTTTGAGCGCCTTCGTCGGCCCGCATCCGCCGGCCGCAGTCGAGCAGGAAGAACACGCATTGGTCGCGCTCGTCCTGGAACTGGCGCACGATCGGGCGGCGCTGGCGCAAGGTGGCTTTCCAGTCGATGTGGCGCAGCGAATCGCCGGTGCGGTAGTCGGCCAGTTGCCGAAAGTCGGTGCCTTGGCCGCGTTGCGCGTAACTTTTGATGCCGATTTGCGCGAGTCGCCGGTCGCCTGAAAGCCAGGCATAGCGTGCGAGCGCCGCGAAGTTCGGGTACACGCGCAGGTCGCGCGGCTGCCCGAGCGCCTCGCGCAGCTCGAAGCAACCCAGGCGGCTTACCCAGCGCAACTGGGTCACGCCAAAGCGCGCAATGCCGCGCACGCGCGCGGTCGCCGTGTAACGCAGATCGACGCGCGAGGCGGGCGGCACCGTGACCTTTTGCGGCAGGCCGTCGAAGGCAAAGCGCGGATCGACCTCGTCGAACACTGCCACCTGCCAGGCGAGCGGGCCGGGGTTCACGAGGCGAAGCTGCAGCAACGTCGGCACGCCGAGCGAGAAGGCGGCGGGCAACTGGCGTTCGATGAATAGCGGGGCCGCGCGCCACAACCTCAGGCTGCGCCACAAGTCGAACGCTGCACAAGCGAGCGCGCCCGCGAGCACGATGCCGGCGGCCACGGCCACCTGTTGCAAGTCAACGCCGACGATCAGCGCGGTCGCGCTGGCCATCGCCAGGCCGGCGAGCGCCACGACGGCGCCCTTCGTCGGAATTGGCAATCGGCGCATCGGTTGATTAGCGTGCAAGCTTCGCATGATTCGGGCGGTCGCCCCGCGTCAGATAAGTCAAAGGCGCGGCGCCTCGACACTAGCGATCGCCATGCGCAGCAATTCGTCGACCGCGCGCCCTTCGAGCTGCGCATCGGGCGAAATCATGACCCGGTGCCGCAGCGCGGGAAGCGCCTGCCGCGCCACGTCGTCCGGCGTGATGTAGTCCCTTCCGCCCATCAGCGCGGCGGCGCGGGCGGCACGCACCAGCGCCATGCTGCCGCGCGGACCGGCGCCGGAGGAAAGGCCTTGGCCCTCGCGTGTGGCGCGTGCGATGCGCACCGCGTAGTCGATCACGCGCTCGTCGGCCCGCACCAGACACGCCAGCCGCTGCAACTCCAGCACTTCGGCTTCGCCGAGGCAGGGCGTCACCGCATCGAGCGGCAGCTGATGGCCGGCGCGCTCATGGGTGGCCAGCGCGATGATCGCGTTCTCTTCGCTCTGGCTCGGATAACCGATGTCGATCTTGAGCAGGAAGCGATCGAGCTGGGCCTCGGGCAGCGGGTACGTGCCTTCGGTATCGATCGGGTTTTGGGTTGCCAACACCATGAACGGGCGCGGCAGCGGCAGCGTCTGGCCTTCGAGCGTTACCTGGTACTCCTGCATCAACTCCAGCAGCGCGCTCTGGGTTTTGGCCGGCGCGCGGTTGATCTCGTCGGCCAGCAGCAGATTGGTGAACACCGGCCCGCGATGCACGCGCAAGGTGCCGATGCCGCTCTGGCCAGGCGCGGCCGCATCCAGCACCGAATGGCCGGTGACGTCGGACGGCATCAGATCCGGCGTGAACTGCACCCGCGCGTAGCCCAGTTGCATGGCTTGCGCCAGCGCGCGTGCCAGAAGCGTTTTGCCCAGGCCCGGCACGCCCTCGATCAACACATGGCCCGACGCGACCAGAGCCACCAGCGTCTGGTCGACCGCGTCAACCTGGCCCACCACTGCGCGGCCGACCTGCTCGCGCAGGGCGCGCAACCATTGGACCGCGCGGGTCAGGTCTTCGGGGGCGATCGTTGCCATGAGTGTTTTCCTTCAGTTGGATGCGGAGCGTGTTGGGGCGATTGCCGTGGCAGCCGGGCCGGGCGAATCGGTTTCAAGCCGGCGCCGCGCGGTCTCCAGCAGCTTCAGGTCGGCCGCCAAGGCGGCCGACTTGCGGGACCTGGTCGCAAGCGCTGTTGCAAGCGCGGTGGCGTCAAGGCCGGTGGCCGTACCGATCGCCCTTGCGTATTCGATCGGTGTGCGCTTGGCGCGGTGCAGTCGGCGCGCCGCCGCTTCGGAAAGGGCGCGCAGTTGCGCTGCGTGCAGCGATTCACCGCCATGCCGGCGCAAGAAGGCGGCGGTGCCGCGCACCTGTTCGGCGATCGAGCGTCGCCCAACGGCGGCCGGTTGCGCCAGCGGCCCGAAGCGCACCGCCGCGCGCCAAAGCGCCGCGGCCAACGCCAGCAGCGCGAGCATGATCGCAACCCAGCCGCGCTGCCAGAGCCAGCTCATGAAAGGCTCGCGCGATTCTTCCGCGACGAACATGAGGTCGGCGCCGCGCACTGCCTGCAATGCCGCCACCACGATCAGTGGGTTGTCGCCTTGCAGCACGTCATCGTTGCGTAGCAAGTCCATGTCGGCGATCACAGTGACCGTGCCACGGCCGAAAGGCACCCTTAGCATTTCGGCGCCCTTCGGGCCGACCATCGACCAGAGCGGCAATTGATCGTTGGCCTGCGGAGCAAAGCTTGCGTTGGCGCGGGTACCGCAAGCGCGCAGCCCCAGCGCGTCAAAGTAGCGCTCGGGCGCGTCGGGCGACTGGGCGAGCGCAACGCAGTCGTCGCGCGCGGGCACGGAATAGTCTTTCTCATCCGCATTCGGTTTTCTCAGCGGAGCCAACGGCGTGTGGGATAGCGGCAGCCAGTCCTTGAGCGGAGCGCGCAACGCCATCGGCCCCGGAATGACGAGGTGTCCGCCTTTTTCGACCCAGTCGTGCAAGCGCTCCTCGCGGCCTTCGAACAGGTCCCAATGATTCGACAAAAGGATCAGCTGGCCTCGCGGCGGCGGCATCTCGTCCAGATCCTGGCGTTGGACGACGGTGGCGCCGAGCGCGCGCAGCATCGTCTGGGCCGCGTACAGTGGATTGGTCAGCGCCTCGCCCCGCGCGCGCGTCGGCTTGTGCTCATCGACCCATTCCGTCGCCTGGATCAGCCAGATTGCAAAGGCGATCGCCAACAGCCAAGCCGCGGCATGCAGCAGCCGGCTCTTCACGCAGCGCCGCCCTTGGATGCGTAGGCCGGCGCGGGCTGCGGCTCAATCGCCTGCGAAAGCCGCGCGTCGAATTCGGCGCACAGCGCCAGCACGACGGCGCCGTCCGGAATTCGCCCTCCGTAGGCCAGCGCCTGCCAGTTGGCGACCAATTGCTCGAAGAACGAGCGTGACCTGGCGGCAAGACGGGCCGACGCGAGCGCGACGCATTCGCCCTCGGTGCTGGCGGCGCGGATCGGCACTTCCTGCACATGCACCAGCCGCGAAAGCGCGCCCCGATACAGCAACGACAACGCGGCGCGATGGCACTCTTGCCGCCACAACGCGGCCGCGGCGGCGCCCACGTCGGCTGGCAGGCTCTCGGGCCGGATGTCGAGCGCGCCCACATGGCTCGGCGGCGGACCGCCCGGCCCAAGCCCGCCGGCGGCGCGCAGCTTGACCCAGTGGCGGATGCGCCAGATCAGCCAGCCAACCGCCAACGCGCCGACCAGCCCGACGAGCAGCCGCGCGCCCTGGCTCACCGCGCTGAAAAACTCGCTGATCCACTGGTACCGATCGTTGTCGCTGTCGCCCCGATCGCTCTTCTTCTCGTGCTCCTTGAAACGCAGGGTCTTTCCGGTGCGGATTCCGGGGAGATTCGGGTCGGCGCGCACGGTGGCGGCGGCCGCTTCGACTTGTTCGCGCGTTGGCGTTCCTTCGGGCGGCGGTGATGGCGTGGCTGCACGGGCCGCGCCGCCGGCCAGGACCCCAGCGAGCACGAGCGTGCCGGCCATGTTGGCGAAAGCGCGGCGCAACCCCGGCCGAAAACGCTCAACTGGCCGCGAACGCAACGCGGAACTCCTGCTCGATGTCCCAGGCTTCAAGCTCGACCCGGCGGTTCAGGTACATCGCGAATCCCGCGCCGACGAAGAACGGCTCGAGAAAGCCGACCACCAGCGCATAAACCGACGCGATCGCAAGGTTGCGCGCGACCGATTCGTCATCGCCGAGCGCGCCGAGCACCTCCAACAGGTGCCCATCGGCCGCGAACCAGAGCGCGAACGACAGCAACGCCAGTTCGAGCGCGATCTCGACGTTCGCGAACGCGCCCTGCATGGCGCTGGCCGCCCCGCGCCGGCCGCGCAGCAACTGGTCGCGACGCTTGCGGCGCGCACTGCCGCGCTGGCCTTCGAGCTGTTCGATCGGCTGCGTGTAGGAGCGCCAGGGCGACAAGCGCCGCCAAAACAGGCTGCGCAGCAACTGTCCGCCCCAGACGCTGCCCTTGTCGCGCCACAGGTCAGCAAAGCGCGTGCTCTGGCCGAACACCGCGCGCGACAGAATAAAAAGCAGGCTCCGATCCAGCCACGGCTTGACGCAAAAAATCAGCACCCCCGGCAGCCAGGTCGCGACTTCAACGCTCGCAAGGGCCAGCAGGACGATCACGAGATACAGCGGCAAGAAGGTGCGCCAGACCGACGCCGCATGGCTGCGCACCAGCGCCACGCCGAGGTCCGCCGCTTCCGCCATCGACCGTGGCCGCAGCGCGAGCGTCAGGCCGTCAACGCGCATCGGTGCCTTGCGGAAAGCCAGCGTAAGGTGCGCCGCGTGGCCGGCCCTGCCAGCCGAGATAGGCGAAGGTCAGCGCCCAGCACACCGCTCCTACGCCGTATTTGACCTGCGGCGCGATCCAGTGCGAGGACGACCAGAACGCCTCGATCACTGCCGCCAGCAGCAGCAGCGCAGCCACGCCGTAGATCACCACGACTGCATGGCGCGCTGCCAGTCGCAGCGACTCGAGCCGTGTCTGACGGCCCGGCGCGAGCAGCGCGAAGCCCAGCCGCAGGCCGGCGGCCCCGGCCAGCACGATGCCGGTCAGTTCGAACGCCGAATGCGTGATCACGAACGAGAAGAAGTTGTGCGCGTGGCCAGCCGCCGTCAGATAGCCGCCGACCGCGCCGATCTGCAGGCCGTTGTAGACCATAGCGAGCGCACTGCCCACGCCCGCGAAGATGCCCGCCGCGAAGGTGCGAAAAGCGATGCCGATGTTGTTCATCACGTAGTAGCCGAACATCTGCCAGTCGGTGTCGGCATCGCGCCGTCGCCCGATCGCCTCGGCGCCGTCGCCATACATACCGTCGAACTGGCGGACCTGTTCGGGGTCCAGCAAATGCAGGATGAACCCCGGGTCGCGCCAGGCTGCCAGGCCCGCCGCGATCAGCGGCAGCACGAACAGCAACGTCGCCGCGATCAGACAGGCGCGGTGCGCGCGCACCGCTTCGGGAAAGTCGATGAGCAACAGCCGCGCGAGCGCGGCCAGGCCCCAGTCGTTCTTGCGGTAGATCAGCCGATGCGCGCGATCGGTCAGCGTTTCGAGCCGCTCGGTCAAATGGATCGGATAGGCGCGTGACTGCGCCAGCGCCGAATGCTCGCAGGCGCGCCGGTACAGCCCTGTCAGCCGCGCGCCGTCGAATTTGCCTCGGCCCTCGGCCGCCTTCAGCTCGGCTTCGAGTTCGGTCCACAGCGCGCCGTAGGCGGCCTCGAATTGCAACGGCGTCATGCGGGCTTCCTGCTGACTGGCGCGCCCGATCCGACGCGCACGTCAACCTGACGGGCCGCGCCGTTGTCGCGGCCCTGACCATCCGCGCTGTTCTGGCCGCCTTGACCATGCACGCCGCCCTGGCTGCCCTGAGTTCCCTGTTCGCCGTGACCATCCGAACCGCCCTGAATACTCGGACCGCCCGCGCCGCGATGCCCGAGCAGCCACTGCGCGACGCCGAGCAGCCGCCAGGCGTCGGCCTGGTTCGGCGTGCCCTTAACGGGTGCGTCGCCGAGCACGGGCCGGGCCAGCGCGGCCAGTTCCTCGAAGCGCTGCGGCGTCAGCCGTGGCGCGCGGCCGGCGCACGCGACGATCGTCGTCTGCTCCTGCCGCGTCAAAAGGCGCGCCGGCGCGAGCGGCGCGGCAGGCGGCAGCTTGCCGTGCAGGCTCACGGTGTCGCCATGGACCACCAGCGTGCCGGCGGCCAGATCGCCCAGCCGCTTGCAGTCGGGACGCAGCAGCATCGAGCAAAGGCCGATTCCGTAGAACGCGGGCATCAGGTCGGCGGCGCGCAGCAGGTTTCGGGTCAGCGAAGCGGCCGGCGTCACCGGCAAGCCGGAATCCATCACCACGCGCAGCCCCATCGACCGCTTTCCAGGCGTCGCGCCACTTTTCGAAAGCTCGAACACGACTGGATAAAGCCATTCGATCGCGAAAAAAGACACCAGGAATAATCCAACGCCGGCGGCTTCCATCCAGACCATCGCGATGGCGACGACAATCAACAGCGCGCCGCGGATCGCGAAGTCGATCAGATAGGCCAGCACGCGCGCCACGATTCCGGCCGGCCGCAGCGCGAGGCTGATGCCTTCTGGCGTTTCGGCGCGATGCAGCGTGTCTAGCCGCATGGAGTGTGGCGTTCCTGGTAGCGGAAGATGTGGCTCGGACTCATGCCCGAAGCGTGCTGGATGCGCCGCATTGCTTCAAGCGACCCCGAAAGCAGGCGCCGTGAACAGCGGGAGGTCGCCCATGTTCCGGAGCCGAGTTGCTTGCGGCCCGGCTCATGCGCCAAGCCGCAGCAAGCCCTCTTGCGCGACCGAGGCGACCAGGCGTCCGTCCCGCGAATAAAGCTCGCCGCGGCATAGCGCGCGGGCGCCTTGGGCGCTGGGGGAATCGACGCTGTACAGCAACCAGTCGTCGACGCGGAAATCGCGATGGAACCACATCGCGTGGTCCAGGCTTGCGGCCTGCAGGTCCGGCCGCAGGAACGTCAGGCCGTGCGGGCGCAGCGCGGCGCGCAGCAAGCCGAAGTCGCTGGCGTAGGCGAGCAGCGCGCGATGCAGCAGGGGGTCGTCAGGCAACGGCGCGACGGCACGCACCCAGGTCTGCTCTTCAGCCGGGCCGGGTCTGGGCGCGAGCGGGTCCAGGGGCGCGACGTCGCGGTATTCGACCGGCCGCTCGGCCAGCGCCCAACGCTGCATCGTGGGTGGCAGCCGGCTTGCCAGAGCGCGCCGTTGCTGCACGTCGCTGGACAGCCCGGCCGGATCGGGCGCGGGCGGCATCGGGCGCTGGTGCGTGAACGGTTCCGCTTCGCTCGCGTGGAACGACGCCATCATGGTGAAGATGGTGCGCCCGTGCTGTTCGGCCACGACGCGCCGGGTGGCG